>NZ_JBNMHC010000001.1:0-54641 GCF_050872565.1 Butyricicoccus sp.
GAAATACGGGTCAAACATAGAAATCTGCTCATCTTCTTGTCCGGTCAGCAAGACATAATGATCGCCGCCATAATTTAAGCGAACAATTACCGCACCATGACAACGCAATGTCTGGGTCAATTCACTGTCTCCGCCCAAATACACGGCATCTTGACTCAAATATTTACATTCAATCGGAAATTGACAGGCTTTGCCAAACTGCGTCAGCCAATTGGACAAAAACATCATAGCCATACGCGATGTACCACTTCTGCCGGTCTCACCTTTAGCATTGTATGCATCCAAGCTGTACAGCATAATATGTTGAACGATTTCCGGCAACAGCTGTTCCCGTGTAAATAGAAAGCTCATCGCATTCATCATTGTTGTCGGACCACAGTCATATTCTGAGATTTGATAATGTAATGGTGTTTTCATCTGTATTTATTCCTCCGAACACATCAAATCCACAGTAATCGCAGTGATTTTCTCTAGCTCATCCACATTGCTGTATTCTTCGCAGGAATGGCAATTGTTCATCGCTGTTGCCAGTACAATGCCCGTTAAACCGTGCTCAGACAACGGATTGTTGTCGCTGCCGCCCATAGTGCTGCACAGCTGACTTTCTATGCCATGCTTGGCGCAGATGCGCTGAAACCGCTGTACAACCGGATGCTGCTCCGGCGTCTGATAGGCATGAATATGTACCGTATGTTCTGCCGCAACTTCTGCTCCTAATTTGCGCGCTTCTTCTTCAAAAACGCGCTTGGTCTCTTCCCACGTGCGCATGGTTTGTTCATGGTCAAAGCTGCGAATCTCTCCTGTGACGACACAGCTTGCCGGTACGATATTGGTCTGCGTACCGCCGTGAATTGTGCCAATGTTGCGCGTGGTATTTTCATCCAGCCAACCATTTTTCAGTCTGCGTGCTGCGGATGCCGCCACGCAAATGGCATGAATACCCTGCTCCGGATGGAATCCAGCGTGGCTGGCTTTTCCTGTCACAGCAATACGGAATGAAAGCAACGTTGGAGCTTGAATCGCTGCGCCGCCAACGGCACCGGTCAAATCCAGTACATACGCTTCTTTGGACTGAATCTGAGAAAAATCAAAGACGCTCGCCCCGATACAATAGGTCTCTTCCGCCACAGAAAACAACACTTCAATGGCTCGATGCGGCAAATGGTTTTCCTGAATCACCGTTAATGCCTCTACAATAGCAGTTAATGCCGAACAGTCATCCGCACCCAGCACGGTACTGCCGTCTGATGTAATACTTCCGTCTTCATGTACGATGGCTTTTTTGCCGTGTGACGGCTCTACCGTGTCCATATGTCCAGAAAACAGCAGAGGCGGCAGCTGCTCCATCCCCTTGGTTGCTGGAAGGTACGCATATAAATTACCTGCATTTCCCTGTATTTTTTGCGCCGCATGATCTTCCTGTACCTGCAATCCCAATGCAGTCAATGTTTCGATGAGAAAATCACAAATATTTCGCTCTCCATACGATGAACTGTCAAACGAAACTAGCTTGCAGAAGGTCTGCACCAGCCGTTCTCTCTGCACCATGTTCCATTCCCCTTTCTATTTATCTGCGCACATCGCCGCGGTCATTGACGATCTGATACCCAACGGAACGCACGCGTCCTTCCTGACACAGCCGACATTTTGCTGCTTCTTCATCCATACAGATTTTGTTGTCATACAAATCATAATTTTTCCGTGCATCTGTCGGCGTCAAGTTCGGCATCATGACATTGGCACCGGCTTTTAGACCTAATTCTCGTCCAATCGGACTAATCGTACCGAGTGCTGTTGTTGCCGGAAGCAGCACATACGGGAATAACAAACGCAGTATCGACAGCATTCGCAGTGTCAATGCCAAAGTGCCTGCTGGCTTGTCTGCAAACGGCGTTTCATGATGCGGAATAAACGGGCCAATACCAATCATGTCCGGCTGCAATTCCTGTAAAAAGCGTAAATCTGCGACCAATTCTTTGGGCGTCTGCCATGGAGAGCCAACCATAAAACCTGCACCGACCTGATAGCCAATGTCTTTTAAGTCAAACAAGCACTGTTTGCGATGTTCCAGACGCATCTCTTCTGGATGCAGCTTGCGATAATGCGCATCACTCGCCGTCTCATGCCGCAGCAAATACCGGTCTGCTCCTGCGTCAAAATACGCCTGATAGCTGGCACGAGACTGTTCTCCAATAGACAACGTAACCGCACAGTCTGGATAAGTCGTCTTGATTTTATCAACTATAGAGCAAACCCATGCATCTGTATTGCGTGGATCTTCGCCGCCTTGCAGCACAAACGTACGAAATCCCATTTGATAGCCATTAGCACAGCTTTGCAAAATCTGTTCTTGTGTCAGCCGATAGCGGTCTGCATGTGTATTGCTCTTGCGAATGCCACAATAATAGCAGTCATTTTGACAGACATTGGTAAATTCAATGAGTCCGCGCAAAAACACATCGGTTCCATAATGCTCCCGCCGAACCGCATCCGCCGCAGCGAACAAATCGCTGTCATCGCTTTCCCGTGTAATCAGCGCAAGCAACTCTGCATCAGACAGATCACGCTGTGCACGAAGTGTCTCAATTATCTGCTTCATATCTTGTCCTCTCGCCTGTTGTTCTATCTTTGTCTTCTATTGTGCGATATAATAAAGAAAAAGCGGATAGCTTTTCAGCTATCCGCTATGGAGGTGCCACGGCACCACAAATCCAAAAGATAAAAAGCTTCAAAGCCCGATATTAACTCCACTGTTTTCAATACACTTGCCTATAATATTACCGCAGTACATCTTAAAAATCAATAGTTCTGCTTGTTTTGTCTCAATTATTCACTCCTATCGTTGCAATAACTCTCTCCGATGGGTATAATAAGAAAAGATATTCTATAGCTTCTAAGGAGGGATTTCTATGATAGAACAGCTAATTGCCGAAGCAACAGAATGTGATTTTAAAGTTGCTCTTGAAACGAAAAAGCCAAAAAGCTGGTTAAAAAGTGTTAGTGCCTTTTCCAATGGAATCGGTGGAACTCTATTTTTCGGGATTACTGATGACAGAAAAACTACCGGCTTATTTGATGTTCAAAAAGATGCTGAAGCGATCAGTCGCTTAATCAAAGAACGCATCACACCTTTACCGCAATTTATCTTAAAGCCATTTCAAGAAGATGGTAAAAATCTGTTAGCTTTGGAAGTTTCTCCCGGTCGTAGCACTCCATATTATTACAAGGCAGATGGAGTGATGGAAGCATATATTCGCGTTGGAAATGAAAGTGTACCTGCCCCGGACTATATTGTAAATGAACTTATCCTCAAGGGAACTAACCAGTCTTTTGACACTCTGACAACAGACGGTGCAAAAAAAGATTATAGCTTTACGCTCTTGGAAGCAACTTATCTGGAACGAACTGGTCTCCGTTTTGAGCCTTCTGATTATGTTTCCTTTGGTCTGGCTGATAAGAATGGATTCCTAACCAACGCTGGAAAGCTCATGACCGATCAGCACACGGTTTACAATTCCCGTATGTTCTGTACCCGGTGGAACGGCTTGGAAAAAGGCTCTATCTTCGATGATGCTCTGGATGACAAGGAATATGAAGGAAATCTGATTTATCTGTTGAAGAGCGGCAGTGAATTTATTCGCAATAATTCCAAAGTTCGTTTTGTAAAAGAAGCACAGTATCGTGTAGACAAGCCGGATTACGCTGAACGAGCTGTAACAGAAGCTCTTGTCAATGCTCTCATCCACCGTGATTATATCGTGCTTGGCAGTGAAATCCACATTGATATGTTTGATGATCGTGTGGAAATCACATCTCCGGGCGGTATGTTCGGCGGCGGATCAATTCAGGAATATGACATTTACAGTATTCGTTCAATGCGACGAAACCCTGTGATTGCTGACCTGTTTCACCGCATGAAGTACATGGAACGCCGCGGAAGTGGTTTGCGTAAAATCGTTAGCGAGACCGAAAAGCTGCCCGGATACACAGAAGCATATACGCCTGAATTTTCCTCAACGGCAACAGATTTTAGAGTCATCTTGAAAAATGTAAATTATATCATGTGCGGAAGAACTGCACATGATACCGCACATGATACCGCACATGATACCTCTGTGGTTAATAAGCAAAACTTGCTGTTGGAATTTTGTGTAGAGCCTAAGAGTCGAGATGAAATGCAGGCATATATCAACGTTTCCAGTCGCTCTTACTTTAGCAAATTTTATCTCAAGCCTTTATTATCCTCTGGTAAACTCAAAATGATGTTTCCAGATAAACCTAAGAGCAAACATCAAAAATATATTACCGTCCGTTAGGCAATATTATGACAAAGCTATTCAAAAGGGTCTAAATTCTGTGACACACAGGACTTAGACCCTTTTTCTTATCTGCCTGTTCATCTTACAACCAATGTGCTTACTACTAATATTGTACGACAAAAGCTTCAAAGCACCTATCTATCAGGCAGATGCTTTGAAGCATTCGATTTTATTGATTTTGAAGTCTGAAAGTGTTCTGACTATTGATACGGTAAATTGACTTTTATGCCCTTAATTGCAACTATTTAGGGCATAAAAGTCAATTGTGTTCATTCAAATACGTGTACTATTTATATTTCAGCACCGCATTTATCCAGAAGGCAATAACATTAACATATTAATCCATGTTCTCTCGCAAGTTTTTCATTCAAAACTATCACTTTGATGTTCCAAATTTTCCGAAATTGAAGCAGCCGTTCATTTAATTCCGCTTGAGGTTTTGCCAGCCATGCAATATCTTTTGCATTCTTTACGACCAAAACAAATTTTAGCTGCATATCTTTTATATTATTTGCTGACCTCATCATAGAGCCGATCTCCGTTGTATCTTCAAATCTGTCCAAAATTGCAGCCAGATAAATTTGCAAGGATGAAATAAATTTTTCCGTTATAGAGGAATAATATTCTTCAAACTTTTGCTTTTTCCCCTCTGTTTCATCCTTATTTTGGGCATTAGGACAGCTCTTTTTTGCTTCCAAAAAGATAAGTTTATTTTGACGATATTTCAAAACAAACTCGACTGTTTTAATTCCAGTGCCAAGTTTTTTATAAATTTGAGATTCTTCGATATGAAAAAGATTTTTCTCATCAAATTTTCCAAACTTCATTTCAGACTCTGTTATAATCTTCACTCCAACATCACTCCGATTTCATCTCTGTAAAGTTGGCGGAAGGTATCCATAATCGTGTTATGTTCCAACAGTTCAAATTCCGCTGATGTTTCACATCTTACTTTATCGTTGTCGTTATCTTTATACAAAGAAATATACTGAACATTGCTTGTCTCGCTTCGTTTTACCTCAATATATTTAGACAGAAAGTAATCATGAGTAGAAACAAATATCTGCACGCCCTCATTCTCTAACATAATCAACAATTCTGCCAATCTCGGAATATATTTCGGATTGATATTTGCTTCCGGCTCATCCCAAAATAGTACAGAGCCTTTTTCCAGAGTTCCGTTCTTTATTAACTGCCACAGCAACGCAATCTTGCGCAATCCTTCCGCAACTAAATTAAACTCCAGTCTTGCCTGCGTTCCCGGTTTTAAATAAAATCGGTCATCATGCAGTGTCACCTTTCCATTACTGATCTCTCGCAATACTTTTAAATATCTTTTCCTTGCCGTTGAATCTACACCTCTGGAAATATCAATCTTTGCTGCTGCAATAATGTCAAGATAGGTGTCATCAAATTCTACATTTCCCATTTTTACCGCTGCATCCAAATTCCATGCGTTCGATAAAATTTCTTTCGCAGGAATAAAAACGCTGGTAAGATCGGACATCTGTTTTTCCCATTTTTCCTCAAACCTTACTTCTGCATCCCATTTTTTTGTTCTTGTTGTAAACGACATTCCAATCTTGGCTGTGTCTGACTCTATAGCAACATTCGCGGTATTGTTTCCATTTTTATTTCTGTTAACCAAACGCCCAATGCTAGACTGATCCGGACGAAAAAGCATGGTCGTCTTTTGCGAGAA
The DNA here is from genome assembly GCF_050872565.1 of Butyricicoccus sp. Lineage (GTDB taxonomy): Bacteria > Bacillota > Clostridia > Oscillospirales > Butyricicoccaceae > Butyricicoccus_A. The sequence goes on from NZ_JBNMHC010000001.1 coordinate 6,022, forward strand.
GGATACGTCATGCTTTGATGCTTGACACGCAGCATAAGCCAATTTCATGATATGTGTCTTTCCCATGCCATTTTCTCCAACCAATACATTCAAGCCCTTGTTGAACGGTATCTCAATATTTTCAAACACCGTGAAATTTTCCATTTTCATTCTCGTTAATGGCATTCGTATCACCTTACCTAACAATCTATATTTCCTGTCCAACGGATTCGCATATTCTGATTATTATAATTATAGCTCGTTCGTCTTAAAAGTCGTATAGCCTTCGTAATAATAGCTGTGGTCAATACCCTTCATAAAGACTTCACGGCTGGTTACATCATCTGTCAGCGCAGCTTTTAATAACACCTTTATCTCTACATCTTTAATTGGGCTTCGTTCCATCGCAAGTAGATAATCTTCTTTGTCTACCTTGCTCCAATCCACGACTTTTCCTATGCCTTGTTTCAACATAAGATCAAGCCAAATACGTGTACTGCGTCCATTACCTTCTCGAAATGGATGTGCAATATTCATTTCCACATACTTCTCTATAATCTCCTCATATGTGGACTGCGGCATCTTATCTATGTTCGCTAGTGCTACTTCAAGATACATCAGCGGAACAAATCGAAAATTTCCTTTTGCCAAATTCACCGTGCGTACTTTTCCTGCGAACTCATAAATATCTTCAAAAAGGTACTTGTGTATCTTCTGTAATGCTGCAAAAGTTCCCACTGGCAACCTATCGAGCGTCCCGCTCTCAAAGAGCCATACAGCTTTTTTCTTACTGATTTTCTCTTCTTCGCGGGCAAGTTCCGCAGAATCGGTGATTCCTAGCTTATTTTCAAGTGCCATTTTTCTTCTCCTGTCTGTCTTTTTCAATCAACGAATTCACATACTCAGTCATCGTTAGTCCATTCATTCTCGGATACATGCGTAAAAATTCATAGTTTTCTGGTGTAAATGCCATATTGATTCTCGGCAACTTTCGACCTTTTTTGCCTTGTGTGCGCGGCATTGCTGCACTTGAAACTTCATGTACTTCTTGTACCTCTTGTACTTCATGTGCATGGCAGGCTGGTTTGGAAAACAAACCAGCTGCCGGTGCCATTGTTGTATTCTTTGCCATCTTTATTCACCTCTTTCGCCCAAAAGCTCTCCAACAAACTGAAAGTAATCCAAAGCAGTTGTACACTTCGGCGCATAGTTCAACAGTGGTACCCTGCGTGTTTGTGCCTGTTGTGCGGCTGTGCATTCACGAATTACTGTCTGAAATACTTTTGTATTCAGCATCTCCGCAATCTCTGGTAAAGCAGCAGATACCTCACGACTTAATATCGTCCTAGCTTGATACCGCGTTCGTAACAGCCCTGCAATCTTCAAATCAGGATTGGTGTACTCCATAACTGCCTGAATCGTTTCATTTAACTGAGATAATCCTTGTAAGCTGTATCGGTCAGCTGTGATAGGAACAATAACTGAATCGGCGTATGTCAGTGCATTGATAAGAAGGATTCCCAATGCTGGTGCTGTATCAATAATGATAAAATCATATTCATCCTGAATCGACATCAGCGCTTTCTTCAGGGTGAATTCCTTACCCGTTTTCGTCAATTGCATATCCGCCTGGCTAAGCAGCGGATCACCAGCAATAATGTCTCCTACTTCTGTATGCTGAATGACATCATGCGCCGGCTCTTTGCTGAACAATAAATCATATAGCGTTGCCGTATCCGCAATCGCAGCCTGATATGTATCGCTGGTATTGCACTGAGGATCAGCATCAATCATCAAGACTTTCTTTCCTTCATGCATCAGAACACCAGCGAGAGCATTTGCCGTTGTTGTTTTTCCTACGCCGCCTTTTTGATTTGCGATAACAATCTTTTTCATGAGATTACCTCCAACTTCTTATACTTCGTGTACTTCATGTACCTCTTGTACTTCATGTGCATGAGATGGGAAGCGCACCAGTTAAAAATTTATTTTCTCAGGGTGGGACTGTAAGTCCGCCCTGCGGCTTACAGCCCTTGTCGTCATCGCAGTAGCGCCGCTACTATTTGTCAAGGGCGGCGTGGAACACGCCGTTTATTTCACCCTTGATAAGTAGTCGCGGCGCTGCTATCTAAACCATTCGATTTATCTAAAGTTCTGTATACAAACTTCATGTACTTCTTGTACTTCATGTGCATAAAGGCATTATAAATAAGTCCTCATTGAGGGCTTATTTTTTTATTTATTTTTTAAACGATATTTCGCCCATCGGAAGGATATAATTCTTCCATTTGATTTTCGCTCTCTTCAATTTCATCCGCTAGTTGTAATCTATCTTTTTCTCGATCAATTTCTTCTGGCGTTGTCGAATGCGTTTCGCAGTATACCCGTTCTACAAAGTCTGCGATTCGTTTCCATCCATCATCATCTAAGTTAGACATAACAGTCAGAAATGCGTACCGGATATTTTCTGGACGACCAGATAGCACTTCGTCTACCCAAGAACGAAGTTTTTCATCTACTGTTTCTTCGCATCTCATCTCACCTTCGCCAGTCCGAAGCCAATGCTCATTAACATTATATACTTTGCATATCAATCGTACTAATGTGTCACTAATAGCCTGTCGTCCTTGTTCAATGTTGGAAATTATATCTCTAGATGCACCGAGAGATTCTCCAAAAGCTCTTTGAGACATTCCAACAGACTTTCGCACTGCTTTAATTCTCATATACATAGCCAAACCTCCTCCAATGTTAAAAATATTATAGCAAATAAAAATGAGTATGTAAACTCAGAAAACTCAAAGTTTGCTCAAAGAACTGGGTTGACAAACGCATTTTTATATGGTACATTGAGTACACAAACTCAATATATGTCTTTTATCGGAGGTGAGTATATATCTATGAATGTCAATATTCAGTTGCCAGAGGCAACCGTACAGGAACAGTTAGAAGAAATGTTGCCGTCTATGACGGAGCAAGAATTGCTGCGTGTCCTCGCGTTTGCGCAAGGCACAGTCACGCGACTGGCTCTTTCCGAACCATCAACGAAGGAAGAAGGGAAAACAGATGGCTAAAAATAGTGCTCCCATTTATTGGCTGCCTGAACTTACCGTAGAAGCAGAAGAATTGTCCGCCGAATTTCTGGCAGATATTTTTGCCCCTATCATCCAATCTAGGCTTGCTGCATCCGCTGATGAGCAATCTAATAATCCAGAATAAGGAGCTGATTTAGACGGACTATCAAGACAAATTGATACACATTACATATCAGGCAGCGATCACGTCGGGTCGAGAAATCATGCAGCTTATGCCGCAGATCTTTTCAACTGTGTATCATTCCACCCAGCGTGTACAAGGCAAAGAAGGGAAAACAATACACGGCAAACAGAGTCTGCATGATTTAAGTGCCCAAAACCGCGAATTATCTTCTATCAAAGTTTCGGACGAAGATATAAAAGCTCTGAAAAAAGAATTCAAATCTTATGCTGTTGATTTCAGTGTCTTGCGTGACAAAACAGACCAATCAACGCATATCTACTTCAAAGCACAAGATGTAGAGCGAGTATATGCTGCGCTGTCACATGTTGTAAAAAGCGTAGACAAAGAACAAGATCGTCCACGCATCCGGAAGTTAGATGAAGCGATTCAAGCGGCAAAACAACGTGCCGAAGCATATAACAAGGCACACAATCAAGATCAATCACAGCAGCATCAACGACAGAAATCACGAGGCGAACGAACGCAATGAAAAAGAAAAATACAACTTCGTTCCTCATCTTTTCTGCTATCTGCTCGATATTAGCTGCCTATGTAGCAAATCGCGTTGCTGCCATTGCTATCTCTCTCCCCGGAGATGTCATCTTAAATATCAATACTGCACTTCAAACCGTTTTCACGGATATACAAGAAAATCCTTGGTATATCAGCAAAGATCAAAACGCCTTGATTGTATCTATGGCTGCCTGTTTTGCTGTCTGGCTTGCTGTATTGTATCGGCTGTCATGTGATGGCAACTACATGCCTGGCATTGAACATGGTTCTGCTGCATGGGGAACCGCCAAAGATAGCAAATATTTCAAGGATAAAACATTTTCAGAAAATATTATCCTAACCCAAAGCGAATACATCAGTATTCATCCCAAATTCGTAAAAGTCGGCTTAGATACGTATGATCCCAATCATAATGTCTTAATTGTTGGTGCCCCCGGCACTGGTAAGACACGTAGATATTTGATACCTAATGTCATGCAGATGCATAGCTCTTATGTTATCACCGATCCAAAGGGAACGCTGTTGTATCAAGTCGGTTCCATGCTTCAGGAGAATGGCTATACCATTCGCGTTGTCAATCTTGTCGATACAAAAAAATCCAATCATTACAATCCATTCTGTTATTTGAAAGATGATATGGACATTCTACGGCTCGTAGACAATCTGATGGAAAATACTGAACCGCCAAATGCATCAAAAGGCGATTCCTTCTGGATTGACCAAGCACGTGGCTTATATTGTGCCTTGTTTGCGTATCTTTTATACGAAACTTGTCCGGAAGATCGAACCATGAAAAATGTGTTGAAACTTTTGTTGCTTGCCGAAGTTCACGAAGGAGATGACGAGTATAAAACACCGCTTGATGTTTTGTTTGAAGATGTAGAAAAAGAAAAACCGGACTGCTTTGCTGTCGTTCAGTATAAAAAATTCAAGCAGTCCAAGGGAAGAACCGCTGCTTCTATTCTTGCAACGGCAAACAGCAGATTGGACAAGTTCTATGTAGATTCTGTCTCCGAATTAACCTCAACAGATGACCTGCATTTCGATCATTTAGGTGACGATCCAGAGCATCCCGTTGCATTGTTTGTCATTCTATCCGACACTAATAGCTCTTTGAATTTTTTAGCAGCTATGATGTTTCAGCAATTGTTTGACACGTTAATCTGGCGTGCAGATAACGTATATGACGGTTCGCTCCCCTGCCCTGTTCGTTTCATATTAGACGAATTCAAAAACATTGGTAAGATTCCAGATTTCGATAAAAAATATGCAACCATTCGTTCCAGAAATATCTCAGCAGATGTTATCTTACAGAGTTTGTCGCAGCTCAAGGAGATGTACAAAGAATCTTGGGAAAGCATCATTGGCTGCTGTGATTCACTGCTGTACTTAGGAAGCATCGAAACCTTTACCAATGAGTATGTGTCAAAGATGATTGGTAAAACAACGGTCGATAACAAAAACATTAGTGTCAGTAAGGGTTCACACGGTTCATATTCCCTCGCAGATCAAATCCTTGGTCGTGAACTGATTACACCGGATGAGCTGTCTCGTCTGCACAGCGAAGAATGTGTATTGATATTGGCTCATAAGAAACCATTCCGATCTTTGAAATATGACCCGACAAAACATCCAAATTATTCACAGACTTCTCTTGCGGACAAGAAAAATACATTCCATCTGGAACAATGTAATTTAACTGCACCGGAAGAAGAAACCAATCACGCTGAGATGCAAGTGAATGAACTGGATTTGTCACCCGAAGATGCAAATGAATTCAATTCGTTATTTGAAGAATAACATTGAAGATAAAAAATTTATTACACAAGGAGAAATCACTATGGATACGCTCAACACTGTACTGAACACATTAACTACTTATGTAAAAATTGCTGGCGGCTTAGCCTGCGTATGGGGTGCCGTTACCCTTGGCACAAACTTAAATGACCATAATGGACCGGGTATCCAGCAGGGCATTTGGCGAATGGTTGGCGGCGGCGTAATTATTGCAGCTGCAATGCTGTTCGGAAATATCGCCAAATAATCAGCTATGACAGATGCCATTATGTCACTGCTGAAAAGCATCAATGATTCAATTGTCAACCTGTCAGCCAGTAGTGCGCTGACAGGTGGCATGAATAGCTTTTCCGGCAAGTTATATCAGTATATTTTAACCATTCAATCGAATGTTGCACTTCCGATTGCCTATGTCATCTTGTCTTTGTTCTGTGTTCTTGCTCTGTATGAAGTATCTATCCGAACAGAACACATTGGCAGTAATACGATGGGTGTTGAACTTGTGGTATCACTGCTGATTAAATTGTCCATCTGCATTTGGGCAATCGACAACTGTCCAACTATTTTGAACGCAATTTACGATGTGACTGTATATTTCACCAATCAGGTGCAGCAATATCTGTCTATGTCCAGTATGACAGGCTTTGATCTAGATGCGCTTGAAGAAGCCATTGATAGTCTGTCCTTCTGGTCAAAGTTCTTGGCGTTAATCGTCATGTTTATTACCAATCTGATTGTGCAAATTGCAGTTAAGATGGCACAAATCATTGTTATCGCACGTTTTGTGGAATTGTATTTGTATTTCTGTGTTGCACCAATTCCCGTGGCAACATTGCCATCCGGCGAAATGTCTCAGATCGGAAAGAATTTTCTCAAGTCATTCGCTGCGGTTTGTCTGCAAGGTACGCTGATCTATCTGGTATTGTCGTTCTTCCCATTTATTGCAGACTTTTTCCTCGAAGGATCGGATAATTTTTTAGTCATCGCGGGAAATATGATCGGCTATGCAATCTTGCTGATTGTCGCTGTCTGGTCTACACAGAAGTGGGCAAAATCTATTTGCAACGCAATGTAAGGAGGAAATCATGCTTCAAATTGAGGTTAACAATGAGATACGGAGCTATCAAGAGAAATTATTCTTTGGAATGTCTCTCAGGCAGTTAGGCTTTACAGCCTTAGCACTGACTGTAGGTATTGGTTCATTTTTCGTCATGAAAAATATTCTACACATTCCGATTCCCGTTATTTCTTATGTTGTAGTTGCCATTTGTGCACCATTTATGGCACTCGGATTTATTCAAATTCATGGCTATCCGTTTGAAAAATATGTAATGCTTCGGCTGCGACATTATAAACGCAGTCAAAAGCCTAGAATTTACGAAGTATTTTTGAAAATAGATAGCATGTATCCAGATGATACCCACGACATTCCCTACATCAAATGCCCAATGAATAATAGGAGGCGTAAAAATGCCGCTCTTCAAGAAATCAAATCCAGAGAAAGAGAAGACATCTCAGAATAAAAAGAGCAAAAAGCAGGAGGAACGTCAGTTTTTAACTGCACAAGATTCTATTTTTTATCAATCTATGATGCAAGACGGTATGTGTATTCTCGGAGATGATATGTACTCACGTACATATCGTTTCGATGATGTAAACTATCGTCTGAATCGCAGAGACGATCAGGAACAGACATTTATTAAGTTCTGTGAAATGTATAACTACTTAGACCCAGAAACATTTTTTCAAATTTTACTCGTCAATCGTACCGGCGATAGCAACAATTTCATGGAACAGATGTTTTATCCCTTGCATGGCGATGGATATGATGCATACCGAAAAGAAGTAAATTCTGTCATTTCCAAACGAGGTTTGGAAGGCAACAACAATATTGTGAGAGATCGTTTTATCACATTCGGTCTTCATTCGTCCGATCCGCAGGCTGTCCGTCAAAAGCTGTCACGATTGGAAACGGATACTGCCCAGCAGTTTAAAGCGATGGGCAGCAATCTTCATTTGCTTTCCGGAGCGCAGCGCTTAGAAGTTATGTCCAGCTTGCTGAAACCGGATGAGCCATTTGATTTTACCTATGATGAGCTGCCTATCAGCGGCAGAAGCACAAAGGATTTTATCTGCCCTTCGTCCTTTGATTTTAAACCTGTACGGACATTTCAGTTTGGAAGTAAAATCGGTCAAATTTTATATGCTTCAAAATTTCCAGATACACTGTCCGATGAAGTTCTCTGTGACATCTCCGATCTTCCAATCAATTTAGCCATCTCTCTTCACGTTCAAGCTGAAGATCAGAATAAGGCTCTGGATTATGTTCGGAAGCAGATTGCATTCATGGATCAGGAAGCATCAGATAAACAATCTAAAGCAAGCGCAAAGGGATATGCTGCTCAGATTTCGTTGTCGCAGGAATTCCAATACAACTACGAAAAAGCCTTGCAATTAGTTCATAACATGCAATACAAAGATCAGCATTTGTTCCGCGCAACACTATTGGTCTTTACATACGCAGACACAGAAGATGAATTAAAGAAAAACGCAGATCAAATCTGCGCGATTGCGCGTCAGAAAGGTGTCACGTTAAGCACACTAGATTATGAACAAGAATACGGAATGAACAGTATTCTTCCTCTCGGCAGAAACTTTGTCCAGCACAAACGAACTATGACAACTGCTGCTGTTAGTATCTTCATGCCATTCATGGCAGTGGAGTTGCTGGAACCGGGCGGCATCAACTATGGTATCAATTCTCGTTCCAATGCCCTGATTGCGTTTGACCGGACAAAAATGCGTGCCAGTAACGGTATGATTCTCGGTACGCCGGGATCTGGCAAGGGCATGTTTTCCAAGCAGGAGCTTACCAATGTATTTTTGAATCGTTGGAATGATGAAATCATTATTATCGACCCGGAAGGCGAATACGCACCGCTCGCAGACGTATTCCATAACGATTCTGAGGTGCTGCGCATTTATGGCGGCAGCGATACCCATTTGAATCCACTAGATATTTCCGAGAACTACGGTGACGGTGATGATCCTCTGGCAACAAAGCTGGATTTTATCTGCTCCTTCATTGAGCTGCTGTCGTCCAGCCGTTCTAGTCTGGATGGCAGCGATGTCAGCATCATTGACCGTGCGTTGCATGAAACCTATCGAGATTATCTGGCAAATACAGAATCAACACCAATGCCAACTTTGGTTGATTTTTATAACGTGCTGGTTCAACAACCAGAGCAACGAGCACACGCAATCGCTTTGCAGTTGGAAGCATACATTACCGGTTCGCTGAATGTATTCAGCTATCGTACTAACGTAAACACATCCAAACGTCTTGTTGTCTATGACATCAAGAAACTTGGCAAGCATCTGCGCACCGTTGGCATGTTAACAGTACTCGATCAGGTATGGAATCGCATTACATGCAATAGAGAACGCGGCATCCGCACATGGGTGTACATTGATGAAATCCAGTTACTATTTTCCAACAATTACTGTTCGGAATACTTCTTCGAGTTGTGGTCGCGTGCAAGAAAATGGGGCGCAATTCCAACCGGCATTACACAGAATGTAGAAACGCTGCTTCTGTCCGATACTGCACGCCGAATGCTCTCCAACTCTGATTTCATCGTCATGCTAAATCAGTCGAGAAATGATAGCACCCAGCTTGCAAACTTATTGAATATTTCTCCACAGCAGTTGAGCTACATGGATAATGCGCTGCCCGGTCATGGACTGATGTTCGTGGAAGGACGTATTGTGCCATTCAATTCCGAATTCCCGAAGCAAACAAAGCTGTATGCTGCCATGACAACAAAATTGGAAGAAGTCGCAGCGCAAAAACGTCCGCAAGCCGTCAATTCACCAGTATCATCACAGCCAGTGTCCAATTCTCAAACCGTTCCGGAATCAGACATGCCTACTCTGTATCCTGTTCGATTCGATGCATTTGGTTGTTGCTTAAAGACTGTAGATGCCGGCGTTCCACAATTTACAGAAGACGGACTATCTGATGTAGGATTCTCCATTCGTTCTAACGATTCCGATAAAGAATGGACAATTCGCACTGGAACAGATGGCACATTCGTTTTGCATCTTCCTATCGGAGAGTATACAGTCACTCCCCTTTCCGTTCCAAATGGTTATCTGTTTGATAGTAACGATGCATCATGCAGCATTACTGTTAATCAAGCAACGCAATTAAACTACGCTCTCTTGGAACAATCAACAAAAATCAATTTTATCGTTGAAGCAGGTTATGACGATACTTTTGGTCTGAAAAAAGGTCGATTTATTGATATGGGTCTCTATTGTGCCGAAGATATAGTCGCAAAAGATGGAACAATTCTTTCCGCAAACAGTCTAATCGAACATGCTGAACAAGTTGAAGATTTGCAGGATGCTTATATCGTAGAGACTATGCTGACCGGCGAATTTTACTTATCTCCAGTGGCTCAATCCCCAACAGCCGGAATACGAATCCCACTCACCTTGCATCCGCACGAATATCAGCAGGTCTTGAACCTTGATGAGCCTATCGTGATTCCTATCGAATACACAACCTTGTGTGGCAAGAAAGTGGATGAAGATGGCAATGCCTTAGCCAATGTTCATGTCGGTCTATTTTCCACTAATTGTTCGGATTTCAATCCAGAAAATGCCATTGTAACTACGCAGGCAGATAACGATGGTAAATACAATTTTTCTATTCCGGCTTGTCTGTTAAATAACGACTGGAAAACACGAATCATCGCGTAATATATTTTAAAAATCCCTTACATGACTTTTCTCATGTAAGGGAGAAAGGAGTTTCTCTGTGAAGAACAAATTTTTCCAAAGTCATGATTCCTCTCAGAATCAAAAATCTCAACTCTTTCAACAGGAAAAGGTCTCTTCTACCGGAGATGTTTTTTCCAAAAATCTGCATCAAGAAGATTTTAACCATGCCAATGCAAGCGAACAAAAGCCATTGATGGCAGATATTCTCAAGGAAATTGGAATGACTATAGTTGACGATCCTGAGCAATCTCATTCACAGCAAGAATCTTCTTTGACACCAGATTCTCAGGCGCAATCATTGCCAGGGCAAACTTTTAGTAATCCAGTGCCTATAGAAACACAACCCTCTATCTTCCATGCGAACCATGACAATCCATCTGCAACCCAGCCAGAAAGTATTTTTACTTCCAACTTGGCTTCTCCACACGAATCCGCACTGTCCGATCATCCCGCAGCTTCGCTTATACATTCTTCGGAACCGCTTTCCGGTTCTGATTCACATACCCGGCCCGAAAGCATTTTTGCTTCCAGCTTAGCTTCCCCACACGAATCTGCACTGTCCGATCATCCTGCAGCTTCCCTCGTACATCCTTCGGAACCGCTTTCCAGTTCTGATTCACACGCCCAGCCTGACAGCATCTTTGCTTCCAGCTTGGCTTCCCCGCACGAATCTGCACTGTCCGATCATCCAGCAGCTTCCCTCGTGCATCCTTCGGAACCGCTTTCTGGTTCTGATTCACACGCCCAGCCCGAAAGCATTTTTGCTTCCAGCTTAGCTTCCCCGCACGAATCTGCACTGTCTGATAGTCCAGTAGCTTCCCTCGTGCATCCTTCGGAACCGCTTTCCAGTTCTGATTCACACGACCAACCTGAAAGTATTTTTGCTTCCAGCTTGGCTTCTCCGCACGAATCTGCACTGTCTGATAGTCCAGTAGCTTCGCTTGTACATACATCAGATGAAATATTTGATTCTGATTTTTCTTCACAGTCCGAAAACAGATTCACTTCTAGTCTAATATCTGATGAAAAAGAAGGTGCTATTGATTCCGATCCTGATTTTCAACCGGAAAGCACATTTGCTTCCAGTCTACTTTCTTCTGACACAACAGCGTCCAAAGAACAACTGAAACATGATTCTCTTTCTCACCAAGAAAATACATTCTCATCAAATTTATTAAATAGAGATTCTACACCACATACAGACGAATCCACATTAGAGTATGCCGGTATTTCTCCAAAAGAAAAAGCTCATTCTCTCTTAGTAAGCAAGAGCAAACATGATACAGTTCATGATCTTAAAACACCCGCAGATAGCATTGCTCCCAGTCGAGCTGATATTTACGCGGATTCTCTGTCCAGCTCTTCACCTAAAAAATCCAGATTAAAAGACGCACTCTATCACAATGCAATCCGTGGTGGCGGTGCATCAGAAGAATATGCAGACCGTGCCGCTGCGGCAGAACGCCGTACTATTGTGACTGGTGCCGCTATGACATATAGTGCATCCAAAAAAGTTGCAAAGGCAGCATATCGTCAAGGAAAATTTGCTTTTCTGTCTCATAAAGACCGAAAAGATGGGATATTGACAGACAAGAAATCTATCCTGTTAAAAAATGGAAGATTTGCAGCGAAACAAGGAAAAGAACTATTCAAAGACGCTGGAAAACGTTTAGCACATGAAGGCTTGCTGGTTGCCGAAGATATAGAAGGCTCCGAAGACCTTGGTATGCAGGCTGTAATCAAAACTAAAAATGTTGTTCGTGATACGTCACGAATGGCATCCGGTGCCAAGCGTCTTTTCGGAAAGAATAAGCCTAAACAGTCTTTTTTGCAAGTTTTGCGCCAGACTCCATCTGCTGTATCAAAAGTCGTTGCCAATACCGGTCATACTTTCTCTAAAGCCATTACCGGCATTGCAAAAATGTCACGTTCTTTCGGTGTCATTGCTATCATTTCGTTATTTTTAGTTGTTACCTTGCTTGCAATGCCTGTTGCATATGCCGTTGTGGGTGCTGCATCACTGGCAAGCGATGATGAAACACTGACCGAAGTATACACGTACATCACGGAATTAGATGCAAAACTTTCTAAGAAAATCAACGGATACAGCAGCAAGGCGGATGTTGTTTCTTATACCTACAACGGTGCTGAAACAATTGATCCGATTACAATCACCACCAATCCCGATCCAATTTTGAATTATTTAGATTGTGTATACGGCGATTATAAATTTTCTGATGTCAAATCTGCAATTGATGATATTTATTCCGCTGTCTATAAGATAGATGTTTCTGAATATGTACAGGACGTTTCCGGAACAAGTGAAGCAGACAAAAAAACGACAACTGATACCGTTGTCGATAAAGATGATACACAAGATGGCACTTCAACTGACGGAAAAACGGACGAAAAGAAAGATACCGATCTTATTTTGACATACACACCTACTTATGGCGGTATTGTATCAAAGAAACCCGGTTCCACATTAACAACAGCTATTCTGAACAATTCAAAATGTCTCGGTCAATTTAAACTGACTTTTTATTGTGGCTGCCCGATTTGTTCTGAACAATGGGGCACGCAAACGGCAACTGGTGTGACCGCCACAGAAGGTCGTACTATCGCAGTTGACCCGAAAGTGATTCCATACGGCACAAAGGTTCATATTGATGGCTTTGGTGATTTCATTGCAGAAGACTGCGGCGGCGCAATCAAGGGCAATCGAATTGATATTTTCGTTAGTGACCATCAGCGGTGTAATAACCTTGGCGTACAGTACGCTGCTGTGTATGCCATGAATAGCAATGTAACCGGCGGCATCTATATTCCGGGAATCAGTAAAAATGAAGTCAAGCATATGGATGTCAATGTCACATCTGAAACGCTGATTACATATTTGCAAAATTAGATGAATCAGGATGAAAAGGATAAATCTGATTTGATGAATCAACTCGGTCAGTACACTACCCATATGAATTACGGTTCACCACTGGAAAGCAACGCATGGAGCATTGCCCGTAGATATGGCTATCAGTATAGCAGCGGTTCTATCAGCCAGCATTTCGGCATTGATATTACCGTCAGCACAGGTCAAAAACTTCTTGCGGTTACATCCGGCACAATCACAGAAATCGGTTCGGACGCGGAACACGGCACGTATCTTGTCTTGGAAAAAGGAAAAAACAAATTTCTGTACGGCAGTCTCGGAACAATCACTGTGAAGAAAGGCGACACGGTACAGCGTGGAGATGTGATTGCCAAATCCGGTCGTGCACCAGCGACTTGTGAAACCAATACCGTGCACATAGAATACACGCACGATGGCAAATCCTTAAATCCATCCTTCTATTTATATAACGAACTCGCCAGCAGCAACGCAACCGGCACAGGCAGCACAGATATTGTTGAAGTTGCCCGTTCTCAGCTCGGTCAACGTGGTGGTCAGCCATATTGGAGTTACATGGGCTTTCATTCTCGAGTCGCATGGTGTGCATCATTTGTCAGCTGGTGTGCAAACCAGTGCGGCTATATTGACGCTGGCATCATTCCAAAATTCGCCGCATGTCAAGCACAGGGTATTCCTTGGTTCCAACAGCACGGTCAATGGCAAGATCGTTCGTATACGCCCGCTCCCGGAGATATTATCTTTTTCGACTGGGAAAACGATGGACATTCTGACCACGTAGGTATTGTAGAAAGAGTAGAAAACGGCATGGTCTATACCATCGAAGGCAATAGCAGCGATGCCGTAAACGAACGCAAATACACCTTAGGCAGCAGCCAAATCTGCGGATATGGCGTGCCTCAGTATCCAAAAGGAGATAAATCATGAACGCAACGATTGATAAGTTGAACGAAAAGCTTGATGCAAAGAGAGCTGACTATAAGCGTACTGAAGAAAAGATTGCCAAGCTGCAATCCAGAATTGACACAGAAAAGGGGCGTTTGGACAAACTGACCGCCGATGTAAAAGCTATCGAAGGAGAAATCATTATTCAGATGGTTCGCAGCAGCGACATTTCTCTCAGCGAATTACCGGATATTCTGGCTGTATATCAGCGTTCCGAACAAACCACCTCCGCAGAAGAACCTTCTGCGGAGCCGAAAGTGTTGAATCCAGTATCCTCTGTTGCAACTACTGCGAATGAATCTCACACCAACGATGATACAAATCATTCTATCTATTCAAGTCCGTTTTCTACAAATACACGGTGAATAATATGTACAACACAATTCAAGATATAACTTTTCTCCAACAGACAGACTTGGGTGAAGAAAGTTTCTCTGCCGTACTAAAAGCGTACAAACGTACCATTCAATTTATTGAAAAGCAAAACTTTGATTTGACTGGATACCATTTGTGTGAATTTAATTTTTTAACTGATCCTGAAACAGATAAAAATGTAGGCTATCTTTATGCATTCATAAAAAACAATTGCCCTCAACCACAAACCGGATATTTTGAAATTTGGTATGTCGATGCCGAACATATTTCTTGCTTTGGTCGCAAAAAAATTAAGCCATTTAAGCTTTAATTCTTTTTTCTTCTCTTTGATTGAAACGTTCAATCACAATCTCTTCCGGAACTTCTTTTTCCGGATCATCTATAAAACTCCACTCATCTGAGTGTTTAAATAAACTACAAACCACATATTCCAATTTATTTTAAGGAAGGAGTCTTCACATGAAGAAAAAGAAACTTTTGTGCTTGCTGTCCGCGTTTTGTATCACAGCAAGCAGTATGCTTCCAGCTTTTGCAGCAGAAGGTATCGAAGGAGAAGAGGATGTCACGCTGGACTTTGACACGACTGCAACATCTTCTTATTCCAAAAACGCCGCTTCCAACGGCAATCTGATCGTTACTATTGATCCCGGTCATGGCGGTAAGGATTCCGGTGCAACAGCTAAGTACAATGGAAAGACGGTAAATGAAAAAGATCTGAATCTGAAGATTGCACAGGCGTGCAAAGAGGAGTTGGAAAAGTATGACGGTGTGACTGTTTACATGACCCGTTCTACAGATACATATGTTGCCCTCTCAGATCGTGTGCAATATGCCGCTGATAGACATTCCAATCTGATTGTCAGTATGCATAATGATGCTTCAGATAGCTCGTCAGTAAATGGAACGCTTATGTTGCTGCCCATTCAATCCACATATCGCCCCAACCTTTTGACCGAAGCCAAAAAATCTGCAACGCAGATTCATAACAATTTGGTTTCCCTCGGATTGAAAAATCGCGGTTATCTCCAACGTGAAGGATCGACCAAGTATCCGGATGGATCGACTGCGGATTATTACAGTATTTTGCGTAACGGCACCAAAGCCAATATTCCAAGCATGATCGTTGAAAATGCTGTGCTCACCAGCAAGCATGACTACACCAACTATTTGTCTTCTGATGCCAAATTAAAGGCTTTGGGCGTTGCTGATGCACAGGGTATCGTAAAAGCATATAACCTGAAGGAAAAGGGTGCTGAAAACAGCGCTGCTGCTCTCGGAGATGCGCCATTTACGGATGTCTATAACACCGACTGGTATTACTCTCCTGTGATCTGGGGCTATAACACTGGTGTTATCCATGGTGTAACGCAAACGACATTCGCTCCGAAAGACATCTGCACGAGAGCGCAGGCTGTCCAGATGATTTACGGATATGTCGATAACCCTGACACGGATGATATGGAAATGCCGTTTACGGATGTATCCTCTGATGCATGGTATGCAGACGCAGTCAATTGGGCATTCAATGTCGGTGTAACCTCTGGTACATCTGATACTACTTTCTCTCCGAATGATACATGCACTCGCGCTCAGATCGTTCAGATGCTCTGGAGACTGTTTGGTGTACCGATTGTAGATGAAACGTCCAACTTTACGGATGTATCCTCTGATGCTTGGTATGCCAACGCAGTAAACTGGGCTGCTAAAAATCATATCACTGCTGGCACATCTGCAACGACATTCTCCCCGGACAATGCTTGTACTCGTGCTGAGATCATTACGTTTATGTACAATGTCTCTGCATATTCTTATACAGGAAATGATTAAATGCAGAGCATTTAGGAGGTCTATCCGATGAAATTTTTAAAACGAGCCTTCGGCGGCATTCTCTCTGCCGTCATGGTTTTAAGCTGCATGGTTCCAGCATTTGCTGCAACCGATGTTGTCAAATCATATAAATCTTCGTATCAATACATTTCCGGTGAATCAGATAAACTAGGTTATCGTGCAGAAACTGTTGCCAGTGTATCGCAAGGTGCATATGCCGGTCTGCCTGCATATTGTCTGGAATTCCATAAAACGATGTCAACTGGTGTTCATTTGACGGAAAATTCATCCTTCTTTGCGACATTATCAGCAGCAGGTCTGAGCAATGAACAGATTTCCGGCGTTGCCTATACATCCATTTATGGTTATCCAAACTTTAATTACGGCATTGACGATACAGACGCTCTGTATGTTGCAACGCAGTGGATTATCTGGGAATATGCCCTCGGTTATCGAACCTCAGCAGACGGCGATCATCCAACCGCCGGATTAAATGGTTCTTTTATCGCTCAGTATGCATCTACAGAAAAGGAACAGCAGGATGCACTTCGGAAATATTTGAATGATAATTCGTTCGATATTCGCCAGCGATTCTGGTATGCCATCAATAAAAAGAACTATGCCAATGTCAAAGCTGCCTATTGCGGCATCTTAAACAATATCAAGAACACCACTGCATCGCCGTCCTTCGCTGGCGATCAATGGGCGTGGGGTAATCCGGTCACGCTAACATGGTCGGATAAAAATCAGCGTTATGAGGCTACTGTAACGGATACCAATCAATTACTCAATAATGGTTGGTCTTGGTCTGCATCTTGTTCCAATTCAGATATTGGATTCTCTTATGATGGGAATAACATGACAATTTATACGCCTAAAGCCTTATCTGATTCAGAAAAAATCGTCATGACGAAAAAGCTCCCATCAGATGCACCAACGAGCGTCATTCTGATTAACGATGCAAAAGCATCTGCTCAGAAAATGCTTGTCGGTACATATCCAGTAGATGAAACCAAGCGGTATTTCCCTGTTCAGACGGAAACTGCTACTGGTAATATCCGGCTGACCAAAGAAAATCCGGATGGAGATAAGCTATCCGGCGCAATCTTTTCTGTTTATCAGGATACCAATAAAAACGGCACATATGATGCCGATGTAGACACCACATACGGCATGTTGTCAGAATCCCAGACCGGTATTTACAGCCTAAGCAATGTCCCTATCGGCACATATTTCGTTCAGGAAACCACAGCACCAGAAGGATATTCATTGGACGAAAACATATATCCTATCACGGTAAAAGTAAATGAAACATGCACCGTATCCAATCAAGGTGATGTGTTTGTCAATACGCCTGCCAAACCGGATACCGGTAATATTCAGCTGACAAAGGAAAATCCGGATGGAGATAAGCTCTCTGGTGCCATATTTACTGTCTTTTCGGATAGCAATAATAACGGAACCTATGATTTCAATGATTCTACATATGGAGAGTTAAAGGAAACAGCTTCCGGCAAATATGAATTGACAGATGTTCCTGTTGGTACATACTTCGTGCAAGAAACGACCGCGCCTGATGAATACACATTGGATTCTACCGTTTATACAACTACAGTAAAATCCGGAGAAACATCTATCATCTCTACGAACGGAACCGCATTTATCAATGCTAAGATTCCGATCTTAAAGGTAGATAAAGATGGCAATGCCTTGGCAGGCGCCAAGTTGGTTCTTCGTGATGATTCCGATAAAGTCATTGACGCATGGACGACAACAACCGATGCACATGTAGTGAGCGGTCTTGTAACGGGCAAATCGTATACCCTTCACGAGACAGAAGCTCCTAATGGCTATAAGACCGCAGAAGACATAACTTTTACTGCTACAGCTTACAACAAAGGAAATGTAGTCACTATTGGCGGCAATCCAGCGGCATCCGTCACAATGACAGACGAGGACGAATCACTTATCATTCTTCCAGAGACCGGCGGCATGGGCAATGCACTGTTCATTTTGATTGGCACTTGCCTGATAGGTGCTGCTGCTATCATTCACTATCGCAAGAAACCGATGTAATAGAAAAGTAGATGACCATGAAGAAAAATTTAAGCGTATGGATAATAGGCATTGTATTTCTAGCAGGCTTGTTAGTTTTACTCTACCCAGTAATCGGTAATCTTATCGCACAGAAAACCAGCAACACAGAAATTGACACCTATAATGCCGCCGTATCAAATTTTACGGATGAAGAATCAGATCAGGCTTGGAAGGAGGCGGTTGAATACAATAAAACGTTAGCAGGCTCTGCAATTTCTGATCCTTTTTCATCAACTACCACTGGTTCAGAACAATACAATCGTTTACTGAATATGTCTCACGGTATTATGGCGTATATTGAAATTCCATCCATTCATGTTTATCTGCCCATCTATCACGGCACAGATGATGCTGTGTTGGAAAAGGGTGCTGGTCATATTTACGGCACTTCTCTCCCTGTCGGTGGCAAAGGTACACATGCTGTTATTGCAGGGCATACCGGACTTCCCGGAAAAAAGCTGTTTAACAATCTGGACAAGCTGGCAGAAGGCGATACGTTTACGATTCATGTGCTGAATAAAACGCTGACATATACTGTTGACCAAATTCTTGTTGTTGACCCGCAAGATGTCAGTGCATTGCAAATCGTATCTGGTCAGGATTACGTCACTTTGGTAACCTGCACGCCGTATGGTATCAACACACATCGGTTGCTGGTTCGCGGTGTACGTACCAATTCCAATAGCGATACACAAGAATCTGAAAGTCAGCCTGTATACACAAGCAGTTTTGCTCATCTTATTCTGTCCGCAGTTGGTCTTCTGGCATTTCTTTTCCTTTTATATCGTTTTCAAAAAAAATATGCATCATAATGAGGAAGGAGGTTATAAAAATGAAGTTTAAGCATCACATGCGTTCGTTGTTCCTCTGTTTAACATTGGTAGCCGCAATCACGCCGGTATATGCATTTGCGGCTGATGAGAGTCCTGCGAAGGACTCCACAAATCAGCCCAGCACTTCTGTTTCGGATAGTAATTCAACCGATGATACTTCACCAACAGTTCAATCTGGAACCATCACGGTATCCTATCTGGACGGAACAAACGGTATCTCCGGCGCAGCTTTTGATATTTACAAGATAGCAACCCGACAAGAGCACCTGACACTGGCATTTCAGCTCGTAGACGATCTTGCCGACTTGGATGTGAATATTACAACACCAGACAGCGATGACATTACAAAACTGGCATCCGCAGTAACAGAGAAGCAGCTTTCTGCTGTTGGATCAGCATCTACAGATGCCAATGGCAAAGCAGAATTTAGCAACGTAGAAGAAGGACTGTATCTGCTTGTCCAGACAAAAAGCACAGACAAATATGAAGATACAACACCATCCTTGATTTCTATTCCATCAACAGATGGTTCATATTCCGTTACTGCATTGCCAAAGTCATCGCGCAAGCCAGAAACCCCAACGAATCCAACAACTCCGTCTAAAACACCTACTACGACACCAACGATTACCAAATCACAGTCACCAAAAACAGGTGTTGATGGAATGGATTACTCCATTCCAATGGCGGTCATGCTGGGTTCCGGTGCTACTTTAGTCGGTGCTACCCTTCTCAAATGCGCAACCAAAAAATCTGCAAAGAAATGAAAAGGAGTTCATTATGAAACTGAAATCTTTCCTGCGCCGGTTCGGCGCAATCGCCCTGACCGGTGCTATCATGCTCGGTTCTGCTGTGTGTGCATCCGCAGCAGATACCCAGAAAATGACTGGCTTTAATCACGATGCCAAGACTGGTACCCTTACCATCAATGATGACGGCAATTATGACGTATATCAGCTGTATACTGCCACTGCCGGTAATGGTACATACACGTATGCAGCTAATGATAAGTACGCAGATATGCTCGGTGGAGTAACCGCTAACGATCTGTCCGGCTATGATGCTAATGCTGTCCAGAATTTTCTCAACACAATGATGGGCAAGTTCGATAACAAGGTAGCTGCCGATTACACGATCACCGGCAAGACCGCCGCTTCCCTGCCGATTGGCTACTACATGGTTGTCCAGAAGTCCGATGAAGCTACTCCGGGCACGGTTACCTCTCCGATTCTGACTGCTATTCCAAGCACCGACAATAACGCTTGGGTATACGATGTAACCGTAAAACCGAAAAACAGCAAGACGGATTTGACCAAGAAGATCGTAGAAGACGGAAATTTGGTAGATACCTCCAACAGCAAGATTGGCAGTGATATTGACTATCAGATCACGTCTACTGTACCGGCATATGGTGCAGACATCGACCAATCGAAGGTCACCTATGCAATCACTGATAATCCGTCCGCTGCACTGACTGTGAAGATGGATACAATCACAGTAAAAATGGGTGAAACCATTCTGAAGGCAAATGAATACTACACTGTATCCAGCAATAAGGACGGCGGTTTTACCGTAAAGTTTGACTACAGCAAGCTCACTGCCGGTGCCACAGTAACAGTGAATTTTACCGCTACACTGAACGAAAAGGCAATTGTAAATAAGAATGCTGGTCTGACCATCCCAGACTACACGGACGTACTGGATGAAAACTATAACGGTCAGGGCAACCCGAATGGTGCTATGCTGGAATACACCAATAACTACTACACCGGTACAACCTCTAAGATTCGTGACATTGTTACTTCGTTCACTACTCTTGTAGGTATTGAAAAGGTTGATAAGGACAACACAGATACCAAACTGTCAGCTACGTTTGGTCTGTACTCTGATAAGGATTGCAAGAATAAGATTGAAGAGCTGACCACCGATGCCAAGACCGGTCTGATTGCATCCAGCACACTGAAGCCAGGCACTTACTACCTCAAGGAAATCACTGCTCCGGAAGGCTACGCTGAATCCGATGCTGTTTACACAATCGTTATTTCTGCAACCCAAAATGCCGCAGGCGAATATGACGGCACGTTCGTAATCTCCGCAGATGGAAACGAATTAAACAATCCGCTGACCATCGGCTCTTATGACAATGTGCAGACTCTCCGTATCACCAATACGAAGGGCGTTACGCTGCCGGGTACCGGTGGTATGGGCAATACCTTGTTCATCCTGATCGGTGCTGGTCTAATGGGTGCTGCTGCCGCTGCATTCCTTCTGCGCCGCAAGTTCAAGAAGCAGTAATTATATTGCTTTTCTGACAGGTAGAACCAATTGCAGGGCAGGGAAGTGTTTTCCCTGCCCTACTTTTTTTAGAAAGGTTGAAATCATGGCAAGTAAAGAAAAACATCTTGAAAAAGTGCAGGAGTTATTAAAACGCATTGAAACCGGAAGCAAAGAAGTGTTCACCAGTGAAAATTATCAGAATTTTCTCCGCACTATGTCCAAATTCCACCGGTATTCCGTCCGCAACTGCATTTTAATTTCTATGCAAAAGCCCGATGCCACTCATGTTGCTGGTTTTCATGCATGGCAGAAGAATTTTCATCGGCATGTAAAAAAGGGCGAAAAAGGCATCCAGATTTTAGGCTATATGCCGCATAAATTTAAAGAACGTGTTCCTAAAACAGACCAACACGGTAAGCCTATTTACGATGCATCCGGTAAGCCTATCACCGAAGAAATAGAGCACATCATTCCCTATTACCGCCCTGTTTATGTCTACGATGTCAGCCAGACTGACGGCGAGCCGCTTCCTAAATTAGCTACAGAGCTATCCGGCAGTGTACGTCAATACACGCAATTATTGACCGCTCTCCGCACTGTCTCGCCCTATCCTATTCTCTTTGATGATCTTTCTGGCTACTCTGCAAATTGTCACGGTTATTGCTCTTTTTCAGAGCAGCAAATTGTTATCCGAGAAAATATGCCGCAGGAACAAACCATAAAGACCATCATCCACGAAATGGCACATGCAGTCGTTCATGCTCCGCAACTCAATCTACCGCCGGAACAAAAATTGGACCGCCAAAGCTGTGAGGTACAGGCTGAAAGCATTGCTTTTATTGTTTGTAACTTTCTCAATATCGACTCTTCTGACTATACTTTTCCATACATTGCATCTTGGAGCAGCGGTTATGAGCTGAAAGAGCTGCAAAACAGTCTACAGACTATTCAAACCGCAGCCAATGACCTGATTGAACAAATTTCTTCGGAGATAGATCATTTGCAAGTCCAACAGAAAGAGCCAGAACGCATCAAACCATTGTCTCTCAACGAGCGCATTGCTGCTGCCAAAGATACAGCAAAAAAGTATAACGCGGAACACTCTATCGCACCCGAAAAGGAGAATTATAATGAACTCGAATGCACTGCTTCCAATATCTGAACAAGATATTATTTATATGTATGCGGAACCGGATTATTCCCGTGCCAATACGATTCTTCGTATTCAGCAAAACTTGTCTGTTATCCAAGATCCATATATCCTTGCAGACGTAAAAAATGTTCTGCAAACACTGAATGTCATGACGGATGCAGACTTTCAGGAAATCATCTATCAATATGGTGCACCGGAAGAATAATTTTTCGGCGCAGACAGAAAGAAGCAACTGCCCCACGCAGCTGCTTCTCTTTTCCGTTATATCATTTTTATCTCTCTGTTTTTGTTAAGCTGCTGCCAAAATAGCACCAACCACCATATTAAGTACCGCAAGCACCAAACCGATGATAGAAATCACCAGCGCGGCATTTGCCTTGCTCCACTGCTGTGCCTTTGCCTTTGCAGCCAGAACAATACCGATAATGCTCAATACCAATCCGCCTAAAGCAAACAGTAAAGATAAAATCAGTCCGATAATTGCTACGACTAATGCCGCAGTTGCATTCTTCTTAGTTTCCACTGTTGTTTACTCCTTTGTATCATTCTCTTGATTCCAGAGATTTTCTTCGCGGTCTTTTAACATATCCGCATACATTTCCTCATCTTTTTTAAACAACTCATAATCTGTTTTCTGCGTTTCCTGCGGAAATAGCTCCTGCAGTTCCTGCATCATTTGTACGTATAAGTGATATGCTTTATACATATTCTCTCGTTGTGGTAAAGACACATATCCTACATCTGTTGCTGCAATGAGAGAATCATATAATTCTTCACCTACAGCCGCAAGCTCATTTGTCATTTCGTCCCAACACCTAGAGGCATCTATGCGCTGATATTGTTTTGCCTCTTCAAATCGCTGCTTAGGAAGTGTAACGCAGCACCATAAGCACTGTGTATACCATCGAATTTCATACTTTGATTTTATATTTCCCAGCCTCAAAAACTGTCGTTCAATAAGCTCTAGTTGTGGAAACAATTGATCTAGTTCATCTGCTCGCCCAAGTTTTCCATTTTCTATCATCCGCGCATTATAATCTATCAGCAATGCAATACTTTGCTCCATCTGATATAACAGTGCTCTTTTTCTTCTCGGACGATTTGTTTTTTTAAATGCATCTTTGGCACGCATATACTCTTTTCGGTATTGTTCTTCATCATATTCTTTCTTCATTGTTCGCGTTGTTTCTGAATCAACAATGTAGAAAGAAATCAATGCAACATCTATGCCGATAAATCCGGAAACTCCCTGTCCAATATCCATTATCCGTCGAAATACATATGTATCTTCATAGATACGGGATAACAGCAAAGCATTCAGCATCCACCCTGCAAAAAATATTCGACAGATATTCCGAATCAGCAAAAGAACATGATAACATACTCTATAATCATAAATGAACCTCTTCGTTCCTTTCATGCGAAAAAGGCTGTAATCTCCCTGTCGTTCCGCAGGCTTTTCTCCAAAATTGGCATCAACAATCATATCCCTAGATATCCAGAGAAAGAACGCCGGAATAAGATAACAAAATATTGTTTGAATATATGATCCAATTGTCATCGCTTTTTATTTGAATTCCTTTCCCGATCTCTTATCTTTCTATAAAACCATTTCGCTCCTTTAAAGTGGAATTTAAACAATCTTTGAGTTAATGTTTCCTTTATTTCTTTTTTTATTGCTCCCACAAACTTGTCTTTGAAACATTTAGTCTTTTTCAAAGCGGTGCGGATCACTTTATTCTGTATTTTAGATCCTGTTCTAGGTTTCTTTGCAGCCTTTCCAGCCGCAGCGGTCACCTTGGTTCGCTTTGGAGTAAAATGATCTACAGCTTTTGAGTATGCTATATTCGCCGCTGCTGTCGCACAAGCCTTTACTTTATCTTTTCTAGATGTTTCTCCTCTTGAGGCACGCACTTCTATTTGATATTTTACTTCCTGCCGAACACTGTCTACTTGAGATATTCCAGAGTAAATTTTTTCAAATGTTGCTGCACTTGGCCATTTATAAGATGCAACTGCCAATCCTCCCTCTACAGCCCCAGTTGCCGCAGCTACAGCTATGTTTTTAACGCTTACCTCTTCGCCAGCGATTTTTTCTCCAATGAATTCAATTCCAGCATTAATACTAGCTCCCACAATAGCACCTGCAACAACATTCCAGAGTTCCCCCTCAGTATCCGCACGATTTACAGGATTATTGTCGCAATAAGCAAACAGGTTATTATTAATCAATGTTGAACCATCTGTCAAACTCTCATCATCTGATGCAATCATTCTCTTCATCACCGGATCGTAGTACCGGCTCTGGAGATAATACATGTTCAGTTCAGAGTCATAATAATAACCGCGATAGCGAATTGGATTCAGTGTGCCGATTTCAGAATCTTTTGCATTGGAAACATTGAGAATTTCGCCCCAGCCGTTATAAGTATATTCCGAAACAGTCTTGCCGGAAGTATCAACAATGCAGATAACATCGCCCTGCTGGTTCAGGATATAGTAATAGGTATCCTTCTCATTGCCATGGGAATAAATCACACTATATGGTGCGCCGCCATTATCATAGACGAATTCAAGGCTTTTCTCTTCGCCATCATTCCAGCGTTCTAAAGTAACGTTGCCGCCCTGCGTGATATACTCATGCTTGACACCATCAACTGTTTTGCTGTCACGCACGCCATCCATATCATAATGATACGAGATAGACTTGCCATCACCCTTGGCAGTTGCCAAATCATGTGCATTTTCCCACGTGAATTTCCATGCTGTACCATTATTATAGGTCAGCGGATTGCCTACGGCATCATACGTGAGCTTCTGTCCATTGTAGCCTGTCAGCAGGTCTTTCCAGTCGGAATCTTCATAAGCATATGTATCCGTTGTGGTTTTCTTCGTCTGCGTATTGGTCGTTTTGATCTCTCGAATATTACCAGACGTATCATATGTATACGTGTATTCCAAATGCTGCTGCGGCAGCTTCTCTGAAATCAACTGATTCAGTTTGTCATACTGATATTCAGCAATTTCAGTCGATCCCTGTGAAACCTTCGATACATTGCCAATGGCATCATACTCATAGGACAGATCAAAAGGATTTGCAATGCCGGTATAGGCAATGTTGGCAATCTGATTGGTTGTCAGTTGCTTTCCATCCGTTTGTCCAGCTCTGTCATGATACGTATATGTCTGCGTGATAAAGTCAGTACCACTACCATGCTTGCTCTTGATGTTTTTCAGTCGCTTCAGCGCATCATAGCCAAAGGAAATGGTTTCTCCATTCGCCGTCTTCATGCTTTGAAGCGTACCATCCGTTGTGCTGTACGTATAATTTTCTGACCGTCCAGCTTCTCCGCCAACAGACCAGCTCTGCTTGGTGATCCGGTTTTCTCCATCGTAGATGTGCTCGCTGCGCTGCACTTCGGTTGTCTTGCCGTCTTCTATACGTTCTTCTGAGCTGTGAATCAGTCGATCCAAACTGTCGTATTCATAGTTGACTACATTGACTTCTTTTTCGCTCAGTCCGCTGCGCTGCACCTCGATCTTCTTTGCCAAATCACCTTCGCCGTTGTATACATATCGGTACTTGACAGTTCCATTATACTTTTCCTCTACAACTCTGTCAAACACATCGTAGACCAATTCAACCGTATTGCCATTCGCATAGGTTGTCTTAATCAAGTTGCCGTTGTTCGGCGCATACTCGTACCGTGCCAGTTCTCGATTTCCAACACTT
Source organism: Butyricicoccus sp. (assembly GCF_050872565.1). Classification (GTDB taxonomy): domain Bacteria; phylum Bacillota; class Clostridia; order Oscillospirales; family Butyricicoccaceae; genus Butyricicoccus_A. Next base: position 32,502 of record NZ_JBNMHC010000001.1, read on the forward strand.
ACACTTGTTTTATTTCCAAACGAATCGTAAGTATAGTTATAAGTCTGTTGAATATGCGGCGAAGAATTTGTCTCACTGTCCGTATCAGATTCATAACTGCCACGTTGAATTGCCTTTAAATTTCCGTTTTCATATAGATATTGAACAGCCAACTTGCCCCCGATGTAGATAAAGCTTTGTCGATCTGTTTTATCTTCGTATGTGTAATGAGTTGTTGTGCCGCCTGTCTCAGAGGTTGACACCAGTCCCTTTATTTCATCGTTGGTATACTCGGTGGTAATTCCACTGGAATCTGTCTGGCTCTTCAAATAATTACCATCAGCAGAATAGCTTGCCGTGCTAGTAATTGCTTTGTTGGCGGAATCTTCCGTAGAATCCGGTTTGGTATTTACCAGAGTTGTTCCTGTGGTATTGCCCTTCGGATCATATCCCAAAGAGAGCTTTACATTGTCATTTGTAACGCTTGTTACGTCATGTGTTGTAGAATTGTGCTCATAGGTGTATGTGCCATTTCCGTCCGTTTCGGACTGTAAATCAGCAGTTCCGCCTACATACACACTGTTCAGCGGAGTCGTTCCCTTTTGATTTACTGCAACCAGATTGCCCTCTTTATCATAGGTATAGGTCTGCGCCGGTTCCTTCTTCAGTGCAATGCCATCGAACCACGCTGCATTTGCGTTCTTGTTGTACAGACCATGCACATAAATGCTCTTGATAATCTTATTTGGAGACTTCGGAGCAATAATTCCGCTTAGATATTGCCAGTCGGTAATATCCGGGTTAAACGAGAATAAATAAACATCGTCTGTTCCGTCTGTATACTTAACGGTTGCATAAAATCCAAAAAAGCGCGTTGTATTACTGGTAGAACTAACGTCTGGTACACTGTTCGCCTTTGCCCATCCAGACAGCACATAGGTATTATCCGAAGACTGATATACCGGAATCTCCTGCCAAAACAGTTGTGTTCCAGATGGAGAACCATTAAGTTTTGTTGCGTAGGAACCATCATGAACGTTCGTCTGATCCAACTTTTTAATTCCCGAATTTGAATCAGCATTCCATGTCCAGTCATGTTCCATGCTGCCGTCTTCTACCATGTTGTAAGACGAGCAAGCATCAGCTTCTTCTAACTGAAAATCATCCAGTCGAGTTAAGCCCTGCGCGTTTTCTACATAGATACCACAGCTGTATGCGCCAGCCGAAGAAGTTGTAAAGGTAACGCCGAGTCGTTCCCATCCATCTTCGATTTCTGCCGGTGTTCTATAATCAATGCTTTTGCTCTTAGCAATCTCCTGTCCGCTTGGGCTTACAATCTTCGCATATACATCTCCTGCTTTTGCCAACTCGGTGGTACTGACATATCCTGAAAATGTATAGGTCGTATTGCCCTTCAGCTGTATTTTTTGGCTATAGCTTCCGACTCTTTCTTCGGACGAATCGCTGCTGTCGCCCATCCAAATGTGGAACAAGCGTGCACCAGTCCGCGCATGATCCGAATCTGAGCGCACAGCACAAGATACATTACTTCCTTTATGTGTTTCTGACCAGTCTTCTGCCGAACCATCTTTGCCCTTTTCACCACTCTGGTTTACCAGAAGGTTCATTGCCTGTTGTCCAATAGCGACATCTGCATTGACTCGGTTGTTACTTTTGCTATTACCCTTACTGGACGTATCATTCGTTGTGTATGCCGAACTGTCCGCGCCATATAGCTTGGTTTCTGTTTTGTCCAGTGAGATTGTATTGACCGTGCGTCCTGCATTATCAAACGTTGTATAAGAAATAATGTCATCATCGGTATTTGCGGTTGCATCTGCACCATAGTCTCGGAACTTTTTCCGATGGGTATCGCCGTAACCAATAGACATTTTAGCTCCAGTAATAACGTTATCCTTACTGTCTTTGCTATATTCCGTCACATACAGAATGCCACGCACAGCCCATCCATAATAACTATACTGAACACCATTTTTTCCTTCATTATCATATGCATCTGTCAAATATCCACCAGATTGATATTTGTAATCAGCAGTTGTTCCATCCGGATGCTTGATCTGCGTTAGAAGTTTTGCGCTTGTTGCAGAAGCAGCTGCATAGGTAAACTTTGTTTCTCTTCCTGCGCGATCTGTTATGCTCTGCAAGTAATTGTCCGCATCATACGAAAGCGTAGCAATTCTGGTTATTCCAGAACCATTGTTGACTTGAACAATGCCAGTTACACGGTTTTCCGGTTTACTTGTTGAAGTCTCTGGTCGAGGAGACCACGCCGTTGTGCTACTGCTATATGTGTTTTTGTTGTACTCAAGGAAAATCTTATTTTGGTGAGAATCCTGAATCTTTGCTAAGTATCCGTTGATAAATACTTTTTGATTGCCCTTCTTATCCTGCATCGTAATATACTCATATCCAGTTGCTGATGCAGTCCAAAAAGATAGAGTCAGATTCAGTCCATCTTCATCCACATATTTTTTGTCATTTTCGTTATAGTAAAAGTAATGCTCAGTACCATCACCGTCACTATAGATATAATATTTTTTGCTGCCAATCGTAAACGGAACTACAGTTTCCTGAATACTTAAACGCCATCCACTGCCAATATTCATATTCGTATACCGTTTGGTATGCATATTGGCATCCGTGGTGAAATTCGCATAAGCTGTTTCAGAATTATATACATGAGACAACACAAAATCCATAGCTGAGCCGTTATTGGACAGATCATTTTTTATCAGTGTCAACTGATTATTATAGTCACCAATGTATGCCGTTCCTGCCTGACCAACAGACTGGGATGTATTGGTATAATAGTCTTCTATTCCTCGTGTATCACGATATGTAATTTGAAGAATTGGATGACCATCCTTAAACTTTCCGTTCGTATTACTCTGGTCAATTGTTACTTTCGCACATTTTTTGTTATTCAATGTGCTTTCATCGTAATTGACAAGCGCAAAGCTGCTGTAATTGTTGTCGTTTGCCTTATATCGTTTCTTTACCAGTTCTGTAATGTCCCATCCCACATATTTTCCAGTAGTATCTTTTGACAAATTCTGATAGTCTGAAACTGTATTACTGATTGCAGGGAGATTTGACCATGTTTGTGTCTTACCCCATTGTTTATCAGTAGATGGAATTTCTTTAGCTGCAATGCATAACGAACTTTGCCCAGTTGTGCTATAACCCATCTGAGCATAGTACATCTTTGCTTCCGCAACAACGCTGCCTCTTGGAAGCGAAGGTAGGCTTTTAAACTGAACAATATGTCTATATAAATGGTCTCCAGAACTATCATATCCTAAAAATCCGTACCCGTTATGATAAACGCTGCCGCCTTGAGCTGCATAATAGTTGAAAATTTCAGTCTTTTCCATACCAGAACCAGTATTGCTGGCATCTAAGGATGGATCAATTACAACTGGCAGTTCACGCTCATTTGCGTTAATCCAAGCTGCATCCGCAGTAATAGTAAGTGTGTATTTCTTTTTGTTCTTCTGTGTTAAGGTATATGTAATGGCATCCGATTGTTCTCCGTCTGCATCAACCATATACATTGCAGGCATTTCATAGATTTTTTTATTTGTTGCTGAATCATACAATACAATCGTATTGTTTTCTTGTTTAATCGCAAGGTTCTGTGCCTTAATCTCGAAAGAGAACTGATATTCATCTCTCGTCTGATTTACAATAATATTTTCTTTTAAGTTACTGCCACTTGTCACGTATTGCAGATCAATACCGTCTTGAATGTTTTTATAAATAACAGACGATGAAATATTTTTAGCTGACATCTGAGCTGCCAGATCGTCTGCATCACTGTTTTCGGCTGTAATAGACTCTGTATTTTCAATTTCCACAGCCTTATTTTTATTCTTCTTCTGTAACGATATAGAAAGTTTATAATTTCCTTGCTTAATACGAACAAGATTCTTTTGGTTTGCGTTCTTCGCAAATTTGAAATTTACTTTTCCGGCTCCCGTTTTATAACCATCTGTCTCTTCAACATCATCTGTCGATTGGCTCTGAACTGCTATAGAATTTTCATCACTGTTTTCAGTCAATTCGCTCTGTGTTTGCGTCTCATCCGTAGACTCCTGTTCTTGATTGACAGATGATTCATTATTTAAGGTATCCTCAAGAACCGCTCCCGTACTCTGTTCTTTATTTTCTTCAGTATTTTCAGTTGCTTCTGCGTCTTCTTTTGGAGCTTGCACCTGCTGTGCATTTACCGCGCTTTCTGCGTTCTGTGCTGTTTCTTCCGCCGCACTCGCCGCTTCAGCTTCCGCACCAACATTTCCTTGGGCATCTTCAAATGTCAGACTGTTATCGATCGGCTGCCATTCCCCATTTTCATCCTTATAATGAACATCCGATTCATATTCAACCGTAGAAATCGTTCCGTCACTTAATCGAAATGACTTTGTATATGCACTTCGTTGATCCTCTAATTCTCCAACCACTTCAATCGGAGGCTCTTCTTCATTGACATCAAGAACTGGAGTCTGTGTAGAAGCATCGGTTTGATTCTCCACCGCCAACGCTTCTACAGGCAGGCACTCCAATCCAATCAACATTGTCATGAATAGCGCAATGCGCCTTATGATCGTTTTATTCACCAACACACCGTCCATTCTTTAATAAATTATTTTAGTCCTTTCGTTCACAGAAGCATCATATATAATACACGAAATTTTAACATATTTGCAACACTTTTTTAACATCATCTTAATTTTTGTAAATTATATTCAAAAACCTGCTACTAATTTTATGTAAAACTATCAAACCAAAAATGCGTTCTAACAAGAAATCATAAGTAATAACAAAATCCCTGTCGCAGATTTAATCATCTATCACGATTAAATCTACAGCAGGGATTCTTCCGCGTATTTATCTATTAAAGTTCTTATAGAGGAATGTTACAATTTGTCCGCGCGTACACATATTCCGTGGAGAGAACGTCGTCGCTGATGTGCCGGAAGTCACGTGTTGTTCAGCAGCCCAATTTACTGCATCATAAAACCAATCATCGGCAGATACATCCGTAAAGTTGGACTTCTTTGCTACTCTTTCGGAACCTTGCTGACGCCAAAGCATTTGAACAATTTGAGCACGAGTGCATGTATCATTCGGTGAAAATGTAGCGCTGGATGTGCCGGAGGTCACACCGACATTGAATGCCCAATTGACTGCGTCTGCATACCATGCATCAGAAGGCACATCTGCAAATGACATCTCCATATCATCTGTATCTGGTCTACCAACATAATTATAAATCATTTGGACAGCTTGTGCTCTTGTGCATCCATTTTCAGGGGAAAATGTCGTTGCTGATGTTCCTGACGTAACACCTAATTCTGCTGCCCAAACTACAGGATCATAATAATATGCGTTATAAGAAACATCTTTAAACGGCATCTGCGGTGATACGTTCTTAGATACCACAGTAAATCCAGTCTTTCCATCTATGGTATTACTCGTCACAACTCGGTAATAATCACTCTTATTTCCATTCGTATCTGTCCATGTATTTTCACCGGCGATAGCTGTATGTATCGTTTCATATGTCCCATCTGGTTTATCAGCTCTCTGAATTATATACTGCGCAGCTCCTGCTGCATCTGTCCAACTAATAATATTTCCACTATCCGGAATATAAGCTGCTGTTACAGATGTTTTTTCCGGCATCAAGTACTTATATTTACCTTGTATCGTTGTCACAATCAATGACGGATTCTTTTTCGGATCAAGCCACGTCATACACCATTTCATATCTTCTTCCGGCATAGATACGCACCCGCTGGTTGCTCCTGATCCATTACAGTGTAGGAAAATTGCTCCACCTTTTCCTTTGATCTGTTCTGTATTATAGTCTGTCGTAAACATATATTTATATGTCTTATATTTAATCAACTGTTCATAATCGCCGCCCGGATTAGAATAAACCAAGCGATTATAATTTTTTGATCCACTGTTCAAATCCCAGTACATATTGTTTGTAATCTTATGATAGGGAAATATCGTTCCCGGATTGTCAGTCTGTCCAAACGCCGCTTGCAATCGCATGATGCCTTCCGGTGTTGTTTTTGTTCCCTGCTTCCGTGATTCAATTGGAACAATGCCATTAGAACCGACTCTTCCCGATGCCGTCTTTCTTTTGAGCACCCAATTTCCTTCTCCGATTTCCTCATATGCTGAAATCGTTGCATAACTGGAAGAATCAGAAGATGTTTCAGCTAAAATCATTTGTTTTGATCCGCTCAACGTATTTACATGCACATTCGCTGCCAGTGCAACCGTTCCCAGCGCAAGAATCATGCCAGAGATTGCTGCACTCGCTATTTTCTTGATTAAATGCATAAGAATCACCCTTTCGTAACCTATGATACTTCATTTTCTTCTAAATGTCTAATTGTCACGGGTGTATATGAATTATCCGTAACATCATATAACGCATAGTTTTCTTTCTCATCCCGTGTCAATACACATAGCAGCGTTAGATTATCTTTATCATAATACTCGTAAAATTCAATATCTTCTCCATTTATTTCAGCTTGGTTATACGAGCAAATATAATCTGTCTCGTATGGGAAGAAGTATATTGCGTATGATGCTACTTCTTCTGCCACGCTATCATCCGGCGGATTACGTGGAAAAGTATATTTTTGGTCATCTGTACTCTCTACAGTCGGCAAATATGGATCTTTCGCTATTCTTTTCTGTCCGGCATGTAACACAATATGTCCATCATCATATTTTTTGTCTGCCGACCTCGCTCTTTTCTCGTGTTTCTCTTCTTTTTCTTTTGGGACAGTATCATTGCTACCTGTACTAACCGAAGAAGAGGACTCTTTTTCGGTTGATTGCTGCGGGCTTGGATACGCAACCAATGATAAAATAAATGCAGCTATCGCTGCCAGAATGAAAAAAATAATCGGCATTGATCGCTTTTTCATATATATCACCTACTTTCTCTTCGTCCACATGGTAATGCATTTGGCATCCGAATTTTTGCTGACACGCTGAACTGTAATCAGATAATATTTTGTCTTAGATTCACTGAGAAACAGATATTCGATCTCTCCGTTTACCATCGCTGTATCATATCCAACAATAGCATAATCCGTGCGTTCAGGCGTTCCTATCAAGGCTTGGCTTGTCACATAAAATGTATCCGCGTTAAACACCAGCTTCAAATCTCCCGTTTTATTTGTCCATTCTCCATTCAAAATGTCATTAGATAGCTCTAATTGCGTCACCTTTTTATATGTCACATTTATGTTCTGCCCTCCGTCAAATTGTAACGTACCGTCATTCTGTAACTTTGCCTTGCATGTAACGGTTGTATCTCCATCAACTACCACAGAAATACCGTCATCTGTCACTTTGTATGTATGAAGCTGCTTTTTGTGATCGGTATTTTCAAAAAATTCATAACTGATAACCGTACCATTTTCTTCAAAGATGATTGGATACGTCTCCGTGTCTATTGAAATCCAGTACCCCGGTAAAGTTTCTTTTAACTTTTTCTTATCTTCCGCTTTTTGTAGTGTATCAGCTGCTTCTTGTGCTGCTTCCCGATTTTCTTTCGCAAATTTTGCCCGCCCAGCGTCTGCATAGTATGTATGCGAATGTTCTCCATTATCAAAGAATAAAACAGTTTTTCCCTCCTTATCCTTCTGAATTTTCAGCTCATGCGTTCCATCCACCGTGCTGGTTAATGTGATGGTATCTCCTTGAATTGTATATTCTCCTGTTGTCAACCAACCGCTGTCTGTATATTTTCCGTCTTTCAGCGTCAGAGTGCTCAGATCATCTCGATCACTATACCAAGTCTGTTCAACCATCCGCTGCCCACATCCAGTAAACGCCAACATCAATACCAATATCCATGCCATTCCGCAAAACTTTTTCTTCATCACTTGTCTCCTCCTATTACACGCATCAGACGCTGCACTGTCTGCATCAGCAAAAATTCTATTGCATCTTTTCCAAATAGTATCCCAACCGAAAAAGACATTAACAATATGACAGCACCAAGTCCACAAAGTATAGTTTGCACAGTAATGGCTGCATGAGTAACAAGCAGCATAATAATTGACAATACCAATATAGATGCCATAATCGCACATAAGCTAGATGCAATCATCAGTATAAAACTTCCGGCAGTAAACAATAACAACAATGCTGCCGGTATCGGTAATACAATCAATGCAACTGCCTTTTGTAAAATATTTGTTTCAGCTGTTCTCTCATGCATTTCTTTCACCTCTCCTAAGATATTTGCATGGCATGTACAACAACTCGTTTTGAGAAATTCTTTTCATAGCAGCAAACCAATGTCACAATTTTATTATCTGCGTTCGGTTCAATCTCTGTGTCATATCGTGCAGCATCCTTGATGCTCTGCAAAAACGCCGGGAATATATCTTCTTCAATGTCGGGGTTAAACGCTATACTCTTCGCCGGAGATACATAAACGGAAAAAACGGTATATGTATGCTGCTCTTCATCATCCGTATCAATTACAATTTCCTTATGCTTTTCCCAAAATGTTTTTGATAGATACTTATTCAACTGACTGAACATTGTCTTTTTTGTTGACAACTCGTGCCCATAAATTACAGTATTGAAATCCGAAAAATCTGATTCATTCCGATAATCTATAAAAATACTTCCCATCCAGCTGCGTTTGCGATTGTACGCGTACTTTAAATAATGTGTATTATTGCTCCCCTGTACAACCGGATAATCAATATTAGTTCCCGGAATCGTAATCCAGCCAATCACATCTTTATTTTTTTCATGCAGAGCATGAAAATCAATTTCCGCGTTTTTTCTTGAATCCTGTCCTGTGTTATTATCTTCTGTCGTTTGATTTTCTATCTTATTGTCCATCGCATCCACTTTATATAATGTTCTGCATTCTTGATACGTTTGTATACTCTTATCTTCTTGCCAGTGCATGTATGCAAAAGCTCCATACGCACCGACAAGGACAATGACAGAAATAATCTGTATTACTGTTAAAATCCTTCTCACAGCTCTCGTTCTTCCTTTCTTCGCTGCTGTTTCTTTTCTTCCTGCGTTATGCTCTGCTCGTACTTGGAAAAGTCTCTTGCAAATACAAATTGTTCTCCCTTTTCAATTCGTGCAACAACATCTTTTGCCTTTGCCAATTCCGCAGCACGTTTCGCAATCTGGTCAATAAGCACTTCTAACTGCATCACCTCATCCTCTTTGTTTTCCAGCACATGCTTTAATTTTTCATCTGAAATATCTGTTCGCAATCCCAACTGTTTCAACTTTGCATTCACAGTTTCAAAAGTCTGTAATTCTTTTTCGTGCTGCTTATCAAACCGTCTTTTTTGAAATCCCGCTTTAGATTTATTTTCGGATTGATCTGCTATCGGTTTGAGTTCGTTATACAAACGAATCAACTGTACGGCTTGTTTATGCTGATGCACTTTTCCTTTTAATCTACTCATCGTAGATCGACAATCCAAAATATCTTGTTGCAGCGATTCCATCCGCGCATCAAAATCAGAAAACTGCTGAATACTTTCACTCCGCATGAGTAACAACGTATTTGCCAATTCTTTCGTTGCCGCCAGTTTCGTAGATCGAGCCATCTTTGCAACACGATTTCGATATGCATGTTGTTTTTCAATTCGTTTTTCAATCGCCACACGTGAAAATTTATCACCCAATGATCTATCTCGTGTAAAACGCTGCTGCCCTTTCACACGAAATGACAGATATTTTCCTTCTTTCATTTCAACGCCATGCTCTGCCAAGTGTTGCTTGAACTGTTCAAAGTCTTCAGATTTTCTGATGCATTCATTAATGCTTTTCCTGATCTGCTGTCGGAACGACTGATGATATTTCGGATTTTTTGATCGTTCATTTTGTCTTGCCTGCGTGATATTCAATCCATGTCTACGCCGAACCAAGTCATTTTTATCTCGTAACAGCTTTGCATCATTCCATACATGCCACTTACTTAAATCTTCAATAGAAACCGCATTGAAAATAATATGATTATGTAGATTGTTTGTATCTGTATGAGTCGCAATCACATACTCAAACTTTCCACCTAAAACTTCGTCTGCCCACTCTTTTCCAATTTCATGCACCTGCTCCGGGGTTAGGTTATCATCCATATCGAACGATTGAATCATATGATACGCTAAAATATTTTTCTTTTCTGAATGGGAAAACTTTGTCTTTTCTCTGTTCATTTTTTCAGCAAGTCGTGCAGTCATCCTAAATTCAGTTTCTGCCATGCCTGCATCTGGTGTACATTGAAAAGCTGACAATAATTTTCCATCTTCTGTTTTTGCCGGATTCATAATATAATTCAATGCCTTTGAAAGTGTAAAGCGAATCGGATGAATTTTAGAAACACCCATATTTACTTTCCGCCATTCTCAATTTTCCCCATCAATTCAACTAAATCAAACATCATCGAACGAATCTCTGCAACTTGACGTGTCAACTCGTCAACATCAGATTTGTAAACGCTACGTGTACTGTTGGCAATTCGCGCAACCTGATTCACGTTGTTACTGACACCAGAGAGTTGTCTATGAATTTCTTTTAGCTCTTCCCAATTCGGCGTAATGATTAGTCCATTCAGCAGCATCCGCCGAGCAAATGTAGAAAAGTCTTTTTGCTTTGCCTCTTTCATTCTTGAGAGAATGATTTCTTTTTCCTTTTCATCTACACGAATAATCATTCGTAAAGGTCTCTTTCTGTTCTCCATTTTTATCTCCTGTAAATATTTCGGGGATTGGGGTGTCCCCAAATTTGCTTTTACAGTTTGTTCAGTTATGAACAAACTGTAAAAGTGGCAAGTGGGCACCCACTTGCATTGCTTGCTGTTTTGTGCACACCACCTTCCTCGTTGGTGGTGATTTTTCTTTTTTGTTGTACGAATATAAGGGGCTTCGCCCCTATATTCTCAACAATCCGAAAGAATATTGCTACCATTCCAGCGAAAGCAATATCTTGATTAGCATGTAATCTAAGGAATAAATGCAAACATCCGCTACTGCTAACGCGAACAATCCAAGTACTTGAAACCATTTTTTAATTTTCATCTTTCTCATCTTCCTCTTCCACTTGTGAACATGAGACACATAATTACTACTCCCGCAACGCATCCTGACCAAAATCCTATAAGAAACATACCCATTAAACTTTTCTCTCTTTCTTATCCGATTTCCAATTCCCGCTCCGCCGCGAAAACTTTGTTTCTTCCTCTGCGTTTAGATTGTAAATACGTCAACAAAAAATCATTTACATCTTTTCCTGTCGATGGATGACAATCAATCACCTGATACCGATCTTCCAGTTCAGCTGTAATAGCTTGCGCACTACTACGACCAGCTTCATCATTATCCAGATGCAAATAAATTTTTTGAATTTCTTCATGCTGTTTCAAAAAATATTTCAACGCAATCGGAATCTTCATCTCTCCGGAATCATTTGGTTGATATACACCAGATAAGGACAAAAGATTTTCTCTGTGATAATCCTGCCCTTCCCACATCAAATATGTTGCATATGACAGAAGATCAATCGCTGCTTCAAACAAATGTACAGAATTAGATTTTTTTGCGGAAGCCAACCGAAAAGAAAAATTTTTATCGCTGCCAGAAACATCACCCTTAAATGAGCTTCCTGTCACAGTACCTCTGCACGCTGCATACTTTGGTATGCCTTTTTCATCTTTTCCAACGAAAACTGCATTGTGATACTTTGCGCTTTCATAAATCAGTCCAGTCCGGATGCATTCATGAATCAGCGCTTCGTGAAGTCCTCTGCTTTTCAAATAACAAATGACACGACTGCAATTTCTATTTCTTGCAGGCAATTCTAATCTTTTTTCCCGTGGTGGCTCGTTTTGTTTTGAATATGTTTCATATTCAATCCCACTTCCCGCAAGCAGCTGCACGGCATCTGTGAACTTCATTTCTCGAACTTTGATTAAGTAGTCGAGTGCTGATACACCGCCAAAACCACGAGACCACCAGAACCATTTTCCATTTGAAATTTTCAAACTATCATGCTCTCGCGTTCTGTAAGTCTTTGCTCCCATGCGTACAAGATTATCCACTTCATATGTCTGCATATACGTCAGCAAATCAATCTGCCGGACACGCTCTATCGTGTCCGGTGAGATTTTTTTGTACGTATCTCTCATTGCAGTCATGATTCTTCCTCTCCTTCCATAGCTACAACTTCCCCTGTTGTCGGGTCAACCTTGATGCCTTCGCTCTCGTACAGCTTATTGGTTTCTCGAATGTCACAGCAGCGTTTTGTCTCTCCAAATCGAACACGATCCGCAACAACGACCATTTTAGAATGGTTCTGTCCGTTGTCATCCGTCCATCGCTGCTGCATCAAATGCCCCAACACAATCATCATCGCGCCTTTCCGGAAATACTTCGCTACAAATTCCGCTGTGTTTCTCCACGCAGTCACACTGATAAAATCAGATTCTCTTTTTCCATCTGTCTCATAGCTCCGGCTCACTGCAATCGAAAACGACAACACCGGAATATTATTACTCGTGTACTTCAGCTCCGGTTCTGCGGTCAATCTTCCCATCACAATTACTTCGTTCAGCATATTGTTTACCTCCAAAAACAAATTTTTCTTACAGGTGGGGACTGTAAGTCCGCCCTGCGGCTTACGTCCCTTGTTGCCACCGCAGTAGCGCATGATCTGTTTGTCAGGGGCGGCGGTTTCCGCCGTTCATTTTACCCTTGACAGATAGATCAGCGCTGCTATCTCTCCCGATTACAGCAATCTATCTGGCTACTCACCAATTTTTAATCTGCGCCATAATCACACCGTTATGAACCTTTTGCGTGACCAATCGAGACCAAATACACGATTGCATATAGCTGATCTTATTTTTAATCGTGCGCTTATCCTCTGCTGCTTTCATCTCTGCTGCGCGATAATCTTCAACGATGTCTTCAATTGTGTCAAACACAAATGGATAGTAAACGTTGTTTGTAAACTCAATGCAACGGTTCAAAAACTCCAAGACTTTCGATCCTGTAACCACTGCTCCACGTAAATTCATCCGTTCCTCTGTCATCAACATCTGCACCAAGCTGTAATTTGCCAGCTCAAATGCTGCTTGTGTCAGTTCATCATCGCTATATTTTTGCTCGTAGTGAGTTAACAAGTGCACAGCTTCTGTACAACTGGTTTCTGATTGCAGAATGGCAGATGGCAACTCATGATTTTCAATCAGGTAGTCGCGCAGCTCCTGTCGAGAAATCATTTCATTCCGTTTAAATTCTTTCACGCCGCACTGCACTGCATTGCTCATTCGTTGCCAGATGCAGTTCTTCATACACGCCTGCTTGCTCTTGACATTCTGTGTCATGCAAATCTGTCGATAGTCATCTACGACAGTTGACATGAAATTGAATAAGCTAAAATGATTGTGTCCATGTTCATCGGCATAAATTTCTAACTGGTCATTGAGTTTTTTCATTACATCTACGCGGCTGACATTTTCTCCCTTCAACACAGTCGGTTTTTCTGTTGTACACATGCAGATTAAACTGCTTCTAAACAATTCAGCAGTTTCGTCTTCAACGGCTCCCAGCAGAAAATGCATTGCTTCCGTACAGTTTCTCCGTGTTCCAATATCCACCGGTAGTTCTCCATATGTATTCAAGTGGTCAAACAGCTTTTTCTCAAAGTTTCCGTGTGCATTCTGATTCTTTTTCTCAGGCTCTGCCGCCACTTCTATCACTCTATCTCTCTTAGCATAATTATTATTAACTATATTATTATTAATACCCTCCCCTTCAGCTACAGGACGGTTTGTCCACCCCTGTGAAAATAGGGGTGTGGACAGATTTTCTTTTTTAGATGCCAGAGTTGGTATGGATGACGTAATTTTTCCGTTTCTATTAACAGATACAAATGCCGGTGTTTCTAAGTCTGCCTTTTCCTTGAGTTCATATTCGTAGACAAAATTTCCTTTTTCTGTCTGTACCCGTGCCTGTTTCAAATATCCTCGGTTTTTCAATTCATTCCAAACCGTCTGAAACGCTGTATCTCCGAGACCCGATTCATTTTTCAGATACCACTTGTAGAGGGTAAAATCCGGAATCAAAATATAACTCTGAATCATACAGTACAATCCCTTTGCTCGCAGCGATAAATTAGGATCACGCACAGCCTCATTAGAAATCTGTGTAAACGGAACCTCTTTTTTCTTAAAATATCCTCCGCTCTTCATAGTCAAATCACTCCTATTTTCTTTAAAATAAATAGGCTGCCTGAATTGCACAGGGGCAGCAGATCCTTCCGATCCACTGAGCCGTTGCTTACGCCTGCGGCTTATAAAATCAACAATTACAAACGATTTACCATACATCACAGATGTAGGCTGCTGGTGCCGGAGTTCGGAGTTGAACCGAACAGAAATATCAAGAAATTTGTAGAAAGATACGGTGAATATTGAAGGATGTTCTGCGACCGCGCTCCAGCGTTTACGTGATTCAAATGCTTTCAAACTGCTTCTATACTGTTCATAAGTAGTTCTTTTTAGAAACTCGCAAGTAATATATACTCATCTGAGACACTAAAAGAACATATATTGAGTTTGTGCACTCAATGTATCACATAAATTTGCGTTTGTCAACCTATGCAGCTATGAGCTTTTAATTTTTTTGAGTTTACATACTCATTTATATTTGTTATAATGTTTTTGTAATCAAAGGAGGCTTTCACATGGACACTAATGATAGAGTGAAAATGATTAGAAAATCTTTAAAACTGAATCAGACCGATTTCGCAAGAAAAATAGGCATTAAACAAAGCGCATTATCTTCAATTGAGAGCAAACAATCTTCTGTTACGGATAGAAATATAAAGGCAATTTGCGATGAATACAGGATCAATGAGCATTGGCTTCGGACTGGTGAAGGCGAGATGCTATGCAACACATCAGATGAATCCATCGTATGTTGCTCCGAAGAATTAGAACTGATAAAAAAATACCGTATTCTTGATGAACACGGTAAAAAAGTCGTAAACTTTGTATTAGCTGAAGAATACCATCGGATACAGGAATTATAGTCTGAAAAAATAAAAAGCTCCCATCAACAAGGCAGTTGATGAGAGCATAAACAACCATACGATACTGCAGAAAGTTGGTGTAGAATGAAAATTGCAATTTACGCGCGGTATTCTTCCGAAAATCAATCGGAGGAATCTATCACAGCGCAAATACGCGCTTGCACAGAATACGCTGAACGAAACGGACATGTCATAGTAAATACATATATTGACCGTGCTATGTCCGCTCGATCAGATAGACGCCCTGAATTTCAGCAAATGATTGTAGACAGCAGTAAGCAATTATTTGAAGCTATTGTTGTGCATAAACTGGATCGTTTTTCCCGTGACCGGTTCGATCATGCGGTATACCGGCGCGAGCTGAGAAAAAACGGTGTGCAGCTGCTGTCTGTGCTGGAAAACTTGGATTCCAGTCCGGAAAGCATCGTATTAGAATCCGTGTTGGAGGGTTTTTCTGAATACTATAGTGCGAATCTGGCGCGAGAAACGCGAAAAGGATTACGAGAAATTGCGCTGCAAGCTAAATATACCGGTGGAACAGTGCTATACGGATATACAGTTGGGGCAGATCAACGATATAAGCTGAATCCAACGGAAGCTGCTGTTGTTCGGCGTATTTTTAATACCTGTTTAACCAAACAAGGATATAATAAGCTACTGGATGAATTACGCAAGGAAGGCGTAAAAACACGAGCTGGAAAAAACTTTACGACCAGTGCATTTTATTACATTCTCAAAAACCCGCGTTATACCGGTGATTACGTCTATTCTCCAGTTGGAGAACGTTTTCGCAACAAAGGTAAGTCAGAAATAATCACGGTTCCTAACGCATTGCCTGCAATCGTTTCTCATGAGGATTTCAACGCTGTACAGCAAATTTTGCAAGAGCGTAGCCATAATGGATATGTAAGAGCCAAAGAACCGTTTTTATTATCAGGAATTTTGTATTGTGGCAAATGCGGCAGCAAATTATATGGTCATCGACAGAAGAAGCCGCATAAAGATTACGTATACTACTCCTATGAATGTTCCAGCAATACACGCCGAAAAGAATGTGATTCTCGCTCCGTTCCACGTGACCGAATGGATCATGCTGTATGTGATTATATCAAGCAGCTCTTATCTCCTGCTTCTGTTTCTGAAATTCAGACTGCCTTGGAAAAAAGTTACGCATTAGAATTTAAACAACGACAAGAACAAATTCTTGTATTGCAGAAAAAACTGAAGGGCATTGAACAAAGAATCGACCATGCAGTTGATCTATTGATCGACATGCCTAGTGATTCTTTGCAAAAAAAAATCCGTTCCCTCGAAACCGAGAAAACGGATTTAGAAAACCACATTATAAAATTAAAGAGCAAAAACACAGGTAATTCTGAAATTGCAAAACAAATTCAGGTATGCCTTGGATTCGATGATCTTACGATGGAAGAAAAACAGCAGATCATCAGAAAGATTATAAAAAAAATCACCGTCCATCCGGACGGTGATTCTGTGGAGCTTATCATTGAATCTGAGATAACTCAATTACTCAATGCATCACTCAAATTGGAGGTGCCACCCAGAATCGAACTGGGGATCAAGGAGTTGCAGTCCACTGCCTTACCGCTTGGCTATGGCACCGTATGGAGCGGATGACGAGGCTCGAACTCGCTACCTCCACCTTGGCAAGGTGGCGCTCTACCAGATGAGCTACATCCGCATATTGTTGGTGCCTCCGGGCGGAATCGAACCACCGACACGGGGATTTTCAGTCCCCTGCTCTACCGACTGAGCTACAGAGGCAAGTTGTTTTTCTGTCAGACGACGATATTTATTATATCATCGAAGCCCCCTGTTTGTCAAGAACTTTTTTTCATTTCAGAAAACTTTTTTTCGTTTCACCGTCCGAAGACGATGAAACGATAGAAGTTTACTGGCGACCCGGATCGGGCTCGAACCGACGACCTCCAGCGTGACAGGCTGGCGTTCTAACCAACTGAACTACCGGGCCAGGGTGGTGGAAGTTACAGGGCTCGAACCTGTGACCCTCTGCTTGTAAGGCAGATGCTCTCCCAGCTGAGCTAAACTTCCGTACCGTCCAGCGACTATTATAGTATACTCACTGGATGCGGTTTTGTCAACACTTTTTTCAAAGTTTTTTTGATTTTTTTCAAAATTCTTTTTTCTTTAGCAAAACGTGCTGTTTTTCACGGCTATCAGCCGTTGTTCCCCTCTTTTGCTGTCGCTGCCTCCAGCATCACAGCAATATCATCGCGTGTCATCTTGTATACTTTGTCGCAGAACTGACAAGTGACTTCAATGCCATCCTCTTCATCACGCAGACGCTGCAATTCATCCTTGCCCAAGCTGATAAGCGCACGAGTCACCTTAGCGTGATTACAGCCGCAACGATAGGTAATCGGCGTGTCCTCTAAGAACTCCACCTCAAAGCCATCCAAGACAGCGTGTGCAATGTCTTCCAAAGACATACCGTTCTCCAGCATGGTAGTCATAGCACCAGCCTTGGCAATGTTGTTCTCCAAACGGGTAATGTCTTCATCGGTTGCGCCCGGCATGAGCTGGACGATGTAGCCGCCCGCCTGCTTGACATGCTGATCGGTATCTACCAGAACACCCAAAGCAACCGCAGACGGCACCTGCTCGCTCTCTGCGAAATACTTGGTAATGTCTTCTGCAATTTCACCGTTGTGCAGCGCCGTTGTGCCGGTAAACGGCTCGCCGACACCAATATCCTTGATGACCATCAAATAACCACGTCCGACGCCGGAGCCGACGTCCAAATGTCCATTCGGCAGCAGCGGCAGTTCTACAGCAGGATTCTGTAAATAACCGCGCACACAACCGTCACAGTCGCCAATCGCAGTGATGGCACCCAGCGGGCCATTGCCCTTGATCTGAATCGTCACAGAGCCGCTCTTGTCTTTCAGCTCTCGACCCATCATAGAAGCCGCGGACAGGGTTCTGCCCAGAGCCGCCGTTGCCAGCGGCAGGGTGCGATGAATCTGGCGGGCACGTTCTACGGTCTCCGTTGTGCACACCGCAGTAAATTTGATTTCCGCATTGCGGCAAATCGCACGAATCAATCTATCACTCATTATTTGGTTCTCCTTCTTCTTCTGGTTTTCTGGCAAGGAAGAAAATACGCTCTTCCTTTTCCTTTGGCGGCTCATCGGACAGCTCGCCGCGCAGCTCGATGTCTGTAAAGCCTGCCTGCTGCAGCATGTCTATCAATTCTGCGTTGTCATAGATGCGTTCGATATGATGTTCCTCATAACGATTCCATGCACCCTCCTCATTGAGTTCAAAAATATCAAAATGATAATGACACAAATTCTCCTCAATGATGCACTGCCAAACACAGAACACATCTTCATCTTCCCGGACAAAGCTCTGCCCATCAATGCGTTCCAGCTTGCTGCGGGTATTGACATCAAATAAAAACAGTCCGCCCGGCGTGAGATACTCATAGACGCGCTTCATCGCCTCACGCAGCATCTCTGGATCTTCCACATAGTTGACGGAATCCAAGCAGCACACACAGGCGTCTATGCCGCCGTACAGCTCCAATTCCTGCATGGGCTGATGCAGGAGCAGAACCGGCTTGTCCGGATTGGCATCCATGCAGTTTTCCTGCGCAATCATCAGCATATCTTCCGATTGATCGACACCAATCATATCGTAGCCGCGCTGTGCCAAGATACTGGTCAGCGAGCCGGTGCCGCACGCCAGATCCAAAATCACAGACGGCTTGATGTTCTTTTGCTTAAAAATATGCTCAAAAAAATCCGCCCACCGTTCGTATGGCACGTCATCGGTGAAGCGGTCATAGTACTCCGAGAGCAGTCCGTACTCTGAATATTCACTCATCTGTATCGTTTCCTTCTGTCTGCTTCATGCGATCGAGTGCCGTGCGATAGCCGTCTGAACCATACGTCAAGCATTTGTTGACGCGGCTGATTGTCGCGGTCGATGCACCGGTCTCCTTTGCGATGTC
This sequence comes from Butyricicoccus sp., assembly GCF_050872565.1. Taxonomy (GTDB): domain Bacteria; phylum Bacillota; class Clostridia; order Oscillospirales; family Butyricicoccaceae; genus Butyricicoccus_A. Next base: position 51,613 of record NZ_JBNMHC010000001.1, read on the forward strand.
ACTGTAAATACGTCCTTCATCCAGCATGGCAGCGACCTGAAAGCGCTGTTCCATCGCACGCAGCTCGCTAATCGTGCAGAGATCTTCAAAGAAATTGCTGCACTCCTCCAGCGTGTTCAGATGCAGGATTGCCTGAAACAGGCTATCCATGGATTTTCCCCTGAGTTTGTTGTTCATCCATCTCGCCTCCCTCACTAACAGCTATATTGTAACATGGTAACGTGTGAAAGTAAACAGAAAAATGGCAGAAAAAACAGCAGGCACATCTCTGCGCCTGCTGTCTGTATCCGGTTTGCTTATCCTTCGTTACCGCCGTCTTCGCTGAGCGTATGGATATTGTCTCGAACATCCTGCAACGCCCATGTTTCTGTTTCGTTATACGAATTGACACAGGTAATATCTGTTGTTTCCCCGTCTGTCAGCACCTGTACATCAGGTGTCACCGGCATTCCCTTATCAGAGAGGGCAAATGCACCTTGCCATGCGCCGATCACTGTATAACAATCTTCCTCTGTTTCCGCTCGCTGCAAAAACAGCAAGAACAGCTTGCCCTGTTCCAATTTTGCTTCGCCGTCTGCATCCATCACGAGCGTCCCTGTCTCGCCGCCGCTCAGCCGAATCGTCAAGTTGTCCGACTCATCTGCTCCCCGCAAAACATTCGACACTTTGATGTGGTAATCGGTGTATACACTCGAATCTCCACTGAGCTGATACCCATCCGAAATCTCTGTGACAGAACCGATCACGATTTCATCGGAACGCTGAATCAGCTCTTCGTGTGTCAAGCTCTCCGGATCCGTGGACACACCAACTGTGTCCGGTGCACTTCCGCTGCCGGAAGGTTTTGTCGATGTCGGTGCAGGGCTGTTCGAGCCACAGCCCGCCAGAATGCCAACTGCCAACACTGCTGCCAGCAACGAACCAAATACTCTGCGTTTTTCCATAAAAAGGCACCTCCTTGTATTATAAAGTAGTAGTTTTAAATATCCCACTCCAAGGATATATGCTACACTGTAAGGGATGCTGTGGATTGGTTTACACCTCCTACCGCAAGACGGTTTCAGAAAGGCTCCAACCACAGCCCTTTACAGTATTGTTAATTAGTTAGATACCGCCAGACGGTTTATGTAGAACAAGGTTACAAGAGTAAAGCGTTCTGTGGAATCAGCATCAAAATAAACACATCGGAGGTATTTTTATGGTTTGTGTGGGAATTGACGTTGCAAAGGACAAGCACGACTGCTTCATCATCAGCTCAGAAGGCAAAGTTCTGGCAGATGTATTCACTATCCAAAACAACGCTGAGGGCTTTGACACACTCTTGCAGACAATGCGTCTCTGTACCCATCCAGAAGATAAAATAAAAGTAGGGCTTGAGGCTACCGGACACTACAGCTACAACATCCTCGGATTTCTGCTTGATGAAGGTCTGGACACCTATGTCATCATTCCATTACATACTAACCTCTACCGGAAAAGTCTGAGCCTTCGCAAAACTAAGACTGACCGTGTTGATGCGCGAACTATCGCAGCTATGTTGCTGTCTGATGTGGACCTCAAGTCCTACACAAACACATCATACCACAATGAGGAGTTAAAGTCACTTACAAGATACCGATTTGACAAAGTTCGTGAGAGAGCAAAGCTAAAGACATCCGTATCCAGATTGATCTGCATCCTCTTTCCAGAACTGGAAAAGTTGGTTCCATCGCTGCATGGTGCTTCAGTTTATGCACTTCTCAGCGAACTTCCCGGAGCCAAGCAGATTGCCAGATCGCACATGACACATTTGAAAGCGGTTCTGAGCACCGCCTCCAAAGGCCGTTATGGACGCGCCATGGCCGAGACCATTCGGGATGCGGCACGTCGCTCTGTCGGTTCTGTTATGCCTGCCAAATCTCTTGAATTGCAACATACGATTCGGCTGATTTGGGAACTGGATTCTGAAATTCTAGACATTGAAACTGCCATTCAGGCGATGATGGAAGAAATATCTTCTCCTATTACCACTATTCCGGGTATTGGCGTTCGGATGGGTGCGATGATTCTGGCTGAGATTGGTGACTTCTCACGGTTCGATTCGCCGGATAAGATTCTTGCCTACGCCGGGATGTTACCATCTACATACCAATCTGGGCAGATGTCACTCACTGGTCCCTATTCCCGTATGGAAAAACGTGGCTCTAGATACCTGCGTTATGCCCTTTATAACGCCACCAAATATGTCTGCTTTTGGGATCCAACCTTTTCTGCTTATCTCGCCAAGAAACGTGCGGAGGGAAAACATTACAATGTCGCACTCTCTCACGCTACAAAGAAGTTGGTGCGGTTGATTTTTGCAATGGAGAAATCTCGGCAGCCATACCGTAGCGCAACGTAATATACTTTAACTCCTTAAACTCATGCAGGCACCCTCCGGGATGTCTACTTTGCTATACTTTTTTTGAACGGCTATATTGGGGCTTTAGTTATTAGTTTGGAACTTGACATTTAATAGTTAGTCTTTTTGTAACAGTAACACGGAGTAACTTTTTTTGTCAAGAGCTAAAAATTAAGAGCAGGCACATTTCTGCGCCTGCTCTTTTTCTTGTATGTTTTACTCCATGCTATCCAGCGTCTTGCTGAGCAGCTGGTTAATCATCTTCGGGTTGCCCTTGCCCTTGGAAGCCTTCATGCACTGACCAACAAGGAAGCCAATGGCGTTCTTCTTGCCCTTCTTATAGTCTGCGACAGACTTCGGATTGGCAGTGAGAACCTCGTCAACCAGCTTTTGAATCGCACCCTCATCGGATACCTGCTTCAGACCCAGCTTGTCAACGATGGTATCAACAGAATCATCGGTCTCAAACAGCTGAACCAGAACCTTCTTACCAGCATTGCCGGAAATTGTGTTCTTCTCAATCAGCTCAATCATATCAACCAGCTTCTGTGCGGTCAGCTTGGTGTCCTTCAGCTCCAGATTCTTATCATTGAGATACTTAGAAATATCAGACAGAATCCAGTTTGCGATGTTCTTGGCATCAACACGC
>NZ_JBNMHC010000002.1:0-29715 GCF_050872565.1 Butyricicoccus sp.
ACTGAACCGCATCAATTTTAAACTGTTTATCATAGTGCTTTGCCATATGAGATCCTCCTTCAGCATGTCTCTATTGTACCATGCTTATGTGTATTTGGAATTTCTCATTTTGGCTTGTACTATTTATATTCTAGCACCAGGAACGGCTGGGGCTGCGCTCGAGCACTTCTTGGATATGGAACGGCTTAACATCTTTCACGTCCATATGTCCGATGACTGGACAGATGTGCAGGCGAATCAGAGTTTCATAATTTTTTAGCTGCGATACACCAACTGCGGATTTCTTATAGCGTTCTAGCCACAAGTATGCCCATTGCTCAACGGTTAGGCTTTTACCGACGATTTGTACGCCTTTTGCATATAAGTTACGATAATACCGAACCTTCGCGTCAAATTCCTTCTTGTTGTTACTGCGAATCTCCTTGCGGATCGGCTTACCGTCCGGTTTGCGCCCAACCACAAATGTTTGTCTATATTTGTACGTCATAACAGCAATTCCTCTTATTTACTTTTTCGTTTGAATGTAGTAAAATAAAAGGGCTGAAATGTAACCTGTCAAAGTTTTTTCAGCCCTGTCCCGTTCCGGTGTTGGCGCACTGGGGCGGGATTTTTTTATATCTCCGTTGTTCTTATATCTCTGTTTGGATAAGATGACCGAAATTGCGTTCATCTTGAAGCAAGCCGTATACATAAGCGGAGCTTTCCAGATATAAACCGGTCTCTGTATCCTGTAATTTGTCAAAGGTTTCTGAATTGTAAAAGATATTCATTGCATCATCGTATTCAATATGAAGATCGGTTGCAAGATAATGAATAATATCCTGAATGGTAAATTCAATCAACTGTTCTTGTTTGCTCATAAGACACCAACTTTCTGTAAAAGCTGTAACGCTCTCGGTGTATGGAAAGAATATTGACTGGTCAATTTCTTGTAAGTCATGCCTTTTGTGAGCATATCAAAATCAATCAGACCATTTTGAAATTGACGAAACAGCATAGCCATACTATCGTCTGCGACCGGACCAGCAACAATATCATATTTATTATCCAGATTACATGCGGAATTTTGATAGTCTGTAAAAGTGCGGCTGCGATTATTCATAACGAATACTGCCCATTCCGGCGATACATAGCGACCGAAGTTCTTAATTCTGAGTTCTGTTGAATCGAGAAAAGAATCATTGATTTCATAAACATTTACAATCGGTGTTCCGCCGTGAATACGAGCAACACGCTTTGCCATATTTTCTGCTTGCGTTTGAAGATCGGTCAGGTAATATCCTGTTCCAAAATCCTTGTACGGGCGGCACATAGCGAGGTTGATATTTTGAATATCTAAGTTACTGCCGTGATATAGAAGCATTACAAAATACCTCCGTTTCGCTGACAAATGGCTAACATGTCATCCATAACATCATCATAAGACAATGTGTGTTCAATTTCATAATCTTCTTTTAAGAAGGCAATAGCTCCGTACTTATACAAAAAACGAAAGGCTTCTTTCTGTGTCATGCCATGCCGTGCGGCAAATTCGCTCACGCAGCTGACTGCATAATCTGACTGCTTTTTGGGGAAGAAAAACATAATAGCCTCCTTTCAGATTCAACTTGCTTACTGCATTTCGATTCCCTGAATCGTGTGCTGATACAGGAATTCTTTCAAGTCTGCGCTGCTGCCGGTGTTGTAATACTGCAGCAACAATGTATTGAACTGTTCCATGTGTCTGTCTGTGATGGTCAGAATACCGGCACCTAGCAAGGCTGCAACACCGTTATGCGAACTAAGTGAAGCTACTGGAACAAGCGCTGTTAACGTTAAATCAATGACTGAAAAAAGATAAAATCTTTTCTGATTTTGTATGGATTTTTTATCGTAGTAATCTATTTGTGGCTTCAAACGCCGTTCCCTATACTGTTCAATGTCTATCATATGTTTTGATTTCCTTTTCCCGCTGACATTTGTCGGCGGGATTTTTTTATTTCATTTCAATTCACACACCCATGTGAGGTGCGATTCGTTTGCCCTACCAATCAATCCAACGTGAATTCAACTTTTACAACCTTGCCGATAATATGGATCGGCGTATGCTTCAAATTATAAATCTGCGGCATATGCTTGGGATTTGTTGACTGCGGCATGAGAGTGACAGTATCGCCGTCCTGATAGAAGCGCTTCATAGTTGCTTCATTATCACCGATCAGAACTACACAGATGGTACCGTTATCTACATAATCCTGCCGTCTGACAATAACCAGATACCCTTCTTTGATGCCCAAGGCGTCCATACTGTCACCATGCACTCGCAAAGCAAAATATTCGCCGCCATGATTTAAGTCTGTGTATGTGTAGCCTTCTATCTGCTCCTCAGCATATAGCGGCAAGCCCGCGGAAATCCTACCCAGAATCGGTATACGCTGCGTCGGTGCATAAGAGATCGCATCGGAGGGGAGCGGGGGTTCTGTTGTTCCCATCAATTCGCCTTCCGTAGTATGAAGGGCTTCCGCAAATATACGGATTTTAGATTGAGGCAGGTCTACTTTTCCCGATTCAATCTTCGATATAGATGTTCTATCTGTATATCCGGTTAATTTTGCAAGTTCGCCTTGCGAAAGATTTAACTCTTTTCTCCTGAGCTTAATATTTTCATACAGTTTCATAAATGTCACCTCCTTGATGATGACATCATAACATGGATGTGAAAAAAAATCAACAAATTTGTAAAAATATGTTGACAGAAATTCACATAGGTGATATACTCACGTCAGTGAATTAAATTCACACTAAAGACATGGAGGTGGTTTGGTGACAAATACAGAAGAACTCAGAAAACGTATTGCATCTTGTGGAATTTCGATTACTTTTTTAGCAGAAAAGTTAGGAATCACGCGAGAAGGGTTTTATAAAAAGCTCAATAATGCGACAGAGTTCAAGGCATCTGAAATTGCGAAGTGTTCGCAATTGCTCAATTTATCTGATGAAGAGCGTGACAGAATTTTTTTTGCAAAATAAGGTGAATTAAATTCACGAAAAGAAAGGAGAACAAATGAACGAGATCATCAACATCAACTACAGCAGCGACCGCCCGACAGTGTTGGGAAGAGACCAGCACGACATGCTCGGGGTGGAGACCAGATACGATACCTGGTTCGCTCGCATGTGCGAATACGGTTTTTCTGAAGAATCTGACTATTGCTCAATTTTGAGCGTTAGGGACGATGGCAAAGCTGGGAGAAGAAGAACCGACCACCAGTTAACCATTCCGATGGCGAAAGAGATTTGCATGTTGCAGCGTACAGAACGCGGCAAGGAATGCCGACAGTATTTCATTCAGGTTGAGGAGCAGTGGAACAGTCCGGACGCGATCATGCAGAGAGCGTTGCAGATTGCGAACAGCCGGGTGGAAAAGCTGAGAGGTGAGAACCTTGCATTACAGGCGGCGAATAGTGATCTGACCGTAAGAAATCAGGTCATGCAGCCAAAGGCGGATTATTTCGACCAGCTGGTTGACCGCAATCTGCTGACAAACTTCCGCGACACAGCAAAGCAGCTCGGCATTAAGCCGCGCACTTTCACGACTTGGCTTGTGGATCATAAGTATTTATACCGGGACAAGTCCGGCAAGCTGAATCCGTATGAGGCGAAGAACAAGGGTTTGTTCGAGGTCAAAGAGTTCGTAAACGAGAAGACCAGCTTCTCCAGCACACAGACATTGGTGACGCCAAAAGGAAGAGAAACCTTCCGGCTGCTATGCGAGGGGATTTGAAAGAATTCACGCCTTGTCCACACAATAAGATGAAGAAGGAGGTGCTTTCATGAACGTATACACACGGATTTTGGAGATTGCCCGCCGGAGCAATCCCGATGCGATCAGGTGGCTGTTTAAAAGCAAAAACGGCACAGTATATGCCTTTACTGATGACGGAAAATTTGTCGGGCCGTACACGGGAAGTGTGAAGTGCGACATCATGATGCCCCCTGAGTTAGAAGAGATGGTAAAGGAAGCAGAGATATGAAAGATATTGCAGCCGTGGCAATTGCCACAGCAGTCACAATGGTAGTTTATTATGTCGTTGCCATGGCGGGCATCGCTGTGCTGGCAAGGCTAGGAGGTATTTTATGATGTTTTTAACAGGAATGGCAGTTGGCGCAGCATTTGTTACTGCGGTTCAGTACATGTTTGTTGCGTACTGCGACAAAAAAGACAGCAAAAAAAAGCACCGCACAAAGCGGGGCGTGACTTGCACTGTACAACAGACGCAGCGCGGGTTTTGCGGAGACATCTACAAGGATAATTCGTGGATGAAAGAGAGCGCAAGATAAAAGAAAAGCACCCAGTGCGGCAGGGAGCCGCAACTAGGCGCAAAGCATACACAGCATACATGGATAACTGTGTATATTTAGTGTAACAGGTATACGGAGGAATGTCAAATGAAAACAATTAGGCTCAATCGCCTTGAAATTGAGAATTTCAAAGGCATCCGGCAGCTGACGTTGAACCTGAACGGACGCAGCGCGTCAATCTACGGAAACAACGCAACCGGCAAAACAACGGTGTATGACGCGCTGACCTGGCTGCTGTTCGGCAAAGACAGCCATGGGAACACAAAGTTCTCTGTCAAGCCGCTGGATGCAAGCGGCAATACATATGCCGGCATCATGCCGACAGTTACCGGCGAGCTGGATATTGACGGCGCACAAATCACGCTGCGGAAACAGCTGCGTGAGAAATGGGAGAAACACCGTGGCGGCACAGAACGTTATGCAGGAAATACGGTAGATCACTATATCAATGATGTGCCGACGAAAGAGAAAGACTATAAAACCCGCGTGTCTGAGCTGGTCGATGAGGATGTGTTTCGTATGTTGACCAGCGCACACCGGTTTTGCAAAGATGTGCGCTGGCAGGATCGGCGTAAGGTGCTGTTTGATCTGGCTGGCATTGTATCGGACGATGTTTTGCTTGCAGACCCGGCGTTCACAGAGCTGCGTGGCGAGCTGGACGGGCGCAGCGTAGATGATTACCGCGCAATGCTGAACAAGCAGCGCAAGGACGCGAACGGCGCACTGAATCTGCTGCCAGCGCGTATTGATGAGTGCGAAGGGCAACTGGACACCCTGCCTGTGTCATTCGATTCTGCGGCGCGTGACGCGCTGGAAAGGCAGCTCTCAGACCTGCGCGGACAACTTGCGGCGATGGACAATGCAGAAGCACGCAACGCGAAGCGCAATGAAATCCGCGAGCAGGAGTTGAAACTGCATGAGTTAAACGCCGAAAACGAAATGCACCGGCGCAGTCAGGATGTACCGGTTATTGACGAACGGCCGGCAGTGCAGCAGGAAATTGAACGCTTGCTGCGCGAAAAAGCTGCTGCTGAATCGGAAATTGAACGCTTGAAAGCAGCGAACGAAATGTCAGACGCGCGACTGGCAGACTACCGGAAGCGCTGGTCGGTAGAGCATAAAAAAGTGTACAAGCCAGGCATTTGTACTACGTGCGGTCAGCCACTTCCGCCGGACATGGATGCAGCAGCGCATAGAAAGTTTGATGCGGACAAGAAGGCTACACAGGATGCGCTTGTCGCAGACAGTCAGATTATCAAAGACCAGGCTAAAAGCAACAGCGAGCGAATCGCCGAACTGGATGACCGTTTGTGCAAGATCGCGGCACAGATCGAGACAAGGGTTGCACAGTTTTCGGAGATGAAGGCGCCGAAACCGGTACATATCGAGGATTTGCCGGACTACGAAGCACGGTGCACGGAGATTCAACAGAGAATCACTGCGCTGAAGGGCGAATTGACAGCATGGGACGAACATATGAGCGCAGAAAAAGATAAACTGCGTGCGCAGATTTGTGACGCAGAGCAGCAGAAAGCGGAGCAGGACACAATCGCATCGCAGGTGCAGCTTCGCAAGGGTATTGAATCCCGAATTGCGGAACTAGAAGACGAGCGTCATGCAAAAGCTGCATTTATCGAACATGTCGATGCTATGTTGGAACTGTGTGAACAGTTCGTGCAGCAAAAAGTCGAGCGCGTTTCCGATGCTGTTAACGAAAAATTCAGACTGGTAACGTTCCGGCTGTTCACAGAGGCAATCAACGGCAGCTTGCAGGATTGCTGTGATGCAATTGTCAATGGTGTGCCGTACAACGATCTGAACAGCGCAATGCAGATCAATGCCGGTTTGGACTGCATCGAAACGCTGTCTGATTTTTACAATGTGCATGTACCGCTTTTTGTAGATAATGCAGAAAGCGTGACAAATTTATACAACGTAGACACGCAGGTCATCCGGCTTGTTGTGTCCGAAAACGATGAAGAATTGAGGTGCGAAGTATGAGCCTGAAGCTCAAAAGAAAAAAGCGTATTGCTGTACCGCCGCTGGATGGAGGTACATATATGGGGATCTGCATCGGAACTATCGATGTTGGCGAACAGTATAACCAGCACTACAAGAAGTACGAAGACAAACTAATTCTGCTGTTCGAGATCACCGGAGAAACCGTAGATGTGGACGGAGAATCCAAACCGCGCTGGCTGTCAAATGAATACACAGCAAGCCTTGGCGAAAAAGCGAAGCTGCATCAGCACTTAGTGTCGTGGAGATCACGAGATTTCACAGATGAGGAGCTGGAGAATTTCGACATTGAATCTATGCTGGGGCAGCCGTGTATGCTGACGGTCATCGTAAAAGAAACCGACAGCGGAGCTTACAACAATATCACGAACATCACCGCTGTCCCTAAGGGCGTCCCAGCACCGACGACAGAGCAGGAGTTACTCGCGTATGATATTGACGACCGCAACGAGGACGTGTTTGAGAAGCTGCCTGAGTGGATTCGGAACAAAATCCGGAAATCTACGCAGTTTGCAGAAAATCCGCCGGAGGACAATCTCGAAGAACGTGCCGAAACAGAAGCCGAACCGACTGACGATGAGGAGTGCCCGATATGACATTTATCTCATTGGCGAGCTCAAGCAAGGGAAACGCTTATCTTGTCTCTTCCGGCAGTACAACAATCCTGCTGGAAGCGGGGCTGTCCATGAAGGAACTTCGGCGGCGCAGTCCGGTGCAAATCAGCAGCCTTAATGCGGTCTTCATCACGCACGAACACATGGATCACGCAAAATGCGCGAAAAAACTGTGTGACGTAGGTGTACCGGCATATATGTCGGAAGGAACTGCGATTGCACTGGATTTGGAAGATGCAAATATCATAGATTCGCATGAATCTGTCGAGATTGGCACACTGAAAATCACTGCATTTGATACATACCACAATACTGCACAGCCCTTTGGCTATGCCATCGAAGACGCGAACACAAAAGAGAGGTTGTTGTTTGCTGTAGATACTGTGAACCTGAATGTGCGGTGGTCTGGCCTGACACAGGTTGCGATTGAATGCAACTATGCGGATGAACTTCTGGGCAGGCTTTCGCGGCTGCCGGACAAAGTAAAAGAGCGTATTCGCCGCTCGCACATGGAAATTGAAACGGCAATCAAATACCTGCACAAGCTGGACTTGCGCAATGTGCGAACCATTTATTTGCTTCATATGTCATCCAGCAGCGGCGATGCCGGACGGTTTTTAGATCGATTTGAACGGGAATTTCCCGGTATCAATATTCACATTTGCGCAGAATGAAAGGAGAAAACATCATGTTCAAAATCAACACGAAAACGGGCGAAACGGAGAAGCGCAGTCTGCTCGACCTGATGGAAGGCGGCATCAAAGAGCTTGCCGACCGCGATTTGCAGCGCGTCTTAGACAACCTGAAGGATGTAAACACAGATCCGAAAAAAGCGCGCAGCATTTCAGTTAAATTCACACTGACCAGCGATGACAATCGCGATGCCGTCAATGTCCGCGTGCAGGTAGACAGTAAGTTAGCACCGGTTAAGCCGCAGGAAACCGTGCTTGACATTGGCTATGATTCCGGCAGTGTGGCAGCTGTAGAGCGGCCAAAGGTGACGCCGGGACAGATGCGGCTGGATGATACAAGCAATGTAACGCCGATCAAGGCGAGAGCGTAATTAGGAGGTAGCAATTATGTTGAAGGAAGCAATCGAGAAAATCGTAGAGATGGCGCAGCCGAACATTGTTAATGTGCACGGCGATTCGTATGCGGATAAGGCACTGCACTATGTGCCCCGCGAGCGCATGGCTTCGTTCATGGTGACACATACCTTGTCATCTGTCGTTGATTATGTCGCAAATGGCATGGATGATGCCGTTGAAGACATCGACAATCGCTATGTGATCCACATCGAGGATTTCAACAGTGTTAGTTTGAATCATGAACTGAACAATGACAAGAACCGAGAGGTTTTGATTGTTGCGAAGGATGATACAGCTACATTCCCGTTCGGGCGCTATATGAGTGTCGAGAATTTTATCGTTGCCGTACAGGCATATTTCTTGCAGGACGATACCACGAGAGAGCTTGTGAAGCTGGTTTCCCACATCACAGACACCAACTCTGTGACGCAGAGCGATGACGGCACTACGCAGACGGTCACGGCGAAGACCGGCATCTTGACTGCGTCTCAGGTGGCAATTCCAAATCCGGTACAGTTAGCACCGCTGTGCACATTCAGCGATGCGGAACAGCCAATGCGGCGCTTCGTGTTCCGACTGAAGGGCGGCGATGACGGCGCGAGCGCTGCACTGTTTGAAGCTGACGGAAACGCGTGGAAGAATGCCGCCATTCGGAACATCAAAGCGTATTTTGAGCGTGAGATTCCGCAGGAACTGCGCGATGACGTTATTATTCTCGCATAACAAAGAAGTATCTTGCCGGGGGAGAAATCCCTCGGCAGAAAGGAGCAAGTAGTGAGCAGCAAGAGACCTTTCTTTCCGCTGTTCTTCAAGGACAAGGACAAGCTGAAATACCTGTCAATGGAGCAGCGCGGCGAGCTGCTCACAGCCCTGTTCGGCTATGCGGCGGACGGAAACATCCCTGAACTTGATGGTCTCGTTGGTTTTGCGTTTGAGGTTTTCCGCGAAGGGATAGACACATCACTGGAAAAATACGAAGAGACTTGTCGGAAAAGACAAGAAGCAGCTAAAAAAGGGGCTGCTGCACGTTGGGGCAAAAAAGATGACATGCCAAATGGCATTCCAGTTATGCCAAACGCATCCGGTCGTATGCCAAACGATAGCAAAAATGCCGAAACAGAAGATAGAAGCAGAAGAGAGAAGAAAGAAGTAGAAGATGAAGTAGAAGCAGAAACAGAAGGAGAAGAGCGCAGCCAGAGTGCGCACACTGACACTGGTTCTGATACTGATGCTGAAATCAGAAATTACTTTATCGAAAAGGTCGGCAGAGAGCCATCAAAGGAATTTATTCGGTCAGCAAAACAGACAGCACTGTCCGTAAGGTACATATGCGCAGCGATAGATAAAAGTGTCGGAGCAAGGGTACCGGAGGGATATGCGACAAATATCCTGCGCCGCTGGGCGGCAGATGGTGTGCCAAGTAACGTGCGTCCGGTTGTGATTTCCGATGATGCACCGCTGGAGCCGTGGGAAGAGGAGTGGCTAGCAGAATACAGGGCAATGACAAAGGAACAGGAGGGCGATGAATATGACATTGGAGGATACTCGGAGACAGCTACTGTCGCTAATTGAGGACAGAAGAAGTTTTAAAGACGATGATTTTGGAATTTTCGCAGATGACATTGCTGCACTAGAGACTGCGTGCGAGCTTATCGGCACAGCTATCAAAAATCAAAATGCGGGACGAGTGTACACCGCATTTGACGTTATCCGGCTGGTGCAGCGTGTTGTCAGCAATGAAAGCTGCGGCCTGGATGTGGAAAACTGCTGCGCCGCGTTTGAGATTGAACGAGGCATTATTGCAGAACTGGCAAGCGAGGAATAGTGATGACAAAAGAAAAACAATGAGGCGGAAGGAGGACAAGACAATGAATTTACTGGATGTAGCAAAAGTTACGCCTGAATCGTCCGTTTGAATATTACTGCGCGCAGGAACGGACGATATGTGCATCGGTGGATCATCGGGGATGGCGCAGATAATCAACCGTATCATGTGCGACATGACGTGGTTGCTGGAAAAGTTACGCTGATTGACAAGAACATCAACTATAACGGCACTCTAAAGAAAAATGGACAGCCAGAAATGGGGTGGGGCTTAATCGAAGCCGAAGTCCCTGATATGCTGCTGAACGCTGAAATCACACGTATGTTTATGCGAAGTATGCGGGCGATGTCGGCACATGAAGTCGTTGCGGATGTTGAACTTCCACCAGAACAGATAGGTTTTGAAATCTAATGAAATATCATGTCAACAATCAGATACATAAGGAGGGGAGACATGGATCGAACATTTGAGTTAAGCGCACATGCGAACAGCAGCGGTTACGGCGTGACGCTGAAAATCAACGGCAGACCGTTTGCCACTGCGGCGGTCAGGAAAAACGGCGATACGGTCGGCAGTACATACCGTCAGATCACGTCACAACTGCGCGACGTGTACGGAGACATCGACAGAAATCGCAAGTGCTTCGACATCGTAGAAGCAAGGGACCAGGTTTATCGCACGATTTGTGCGCTGAATAGTATCACAAAGGAGAACACGCAATGAATTGGATCAGAGAGGCAGAATCAAAATTGTACGATTACAGCGCGAAGGCGCAGTCGCTACAATCGGTCACAGAGCGTATTGCGCTGCTGGAATCAGAAATGTCCTGCGTGCGATCGGCAACTATGGACGGCACAGCCGTACACGGCGGCGGGAATGGGCGAGAGGACGCTCTAATCAATAATATTGCAGCGCGCGGAGAGTTAGAGCACGTTAGGCTCAGAACGACACGGTGGCTGGAATGGGTCAACGGCGCCCTCACAACCCTGTCAGATGAAGAAAGACTGTTGCTTGATAGTTTTTACATCGAACGGCGCGATAAATGTGTAGAGCGGCTCTGCGAAGAGCTATGCTTAGAAAGGGCACAGGTGTACAGAAAAAAACATGCAGCACTGCGGAAGTTTACACTGCTGCTATACGGCGTGACAGAAACATGAGAAAAAAATGAGACGATTTTTGAGAAAATCCGTGCTATACTGATAGTGTCAAAAATGTGAAAAGCGGCAGATAGGGACTGTTGGTCTCACATGTTGGTCATTTGGACATATCTTTTCTCCGCATTTATACCTTATCCTGTGAATTTTTGTGAATACTCCCTTGACAGCCGGGAAAGACCGGCAACACGCTGCTGTAGCTTCAGCTGGTAGAGCAGCCGACTTGTAATCGGCGGGGCGCTGGTTCAAATCCAGCCTGCAGCTCCAATGACATTTTTGTCATGACATATTAAATCTCCTTTCGGCGAGCCGCTCCAATCGGGGCGGCTTTGCTGTATAAAGAAAAAGCCGAGGATTACTCCCCGGCTTCGGCGATATATGAATCAATAAAAGCATTGATGACTGCATAAATAGAAGTCCCTTCTTTTGTTACAGCCTGCTTAAACTGCTCATATTTTTTGTTTTCGACCCATACGCGCAGTTGCTTACGTGTGTTTGCGAGACATTTCTTAGATGACTGATTTTTGCTGTTTGGCATAATAAAAGTTACTTCCTTTGCTTGTAGTATAAAATAATAGCTTGTAGTGCCTTGACAATACCTAGTGCGATAAAGAAAATGCCTAGAAATTTTAATGCGAACATAAGACAAACCTCCTTGACTTCCGCTTTGACGAAATGGTACAATGAGGGCGGAGCGGAAAACTCCGCCCTCTCCTGCTACTTGATTAGCTTATCAGCTATCAGAAGCAAGAAACCGATGAAGAAGTCTATTGCGGCTTGTGCTAAGAGTTGAGACCAATCAATCTTAGCCGCTTTGGACTTCTTCTTTTTATGTTTTGACATCTGGCATCACTCCTTTCTTCTAGTATGTATATATTATAATATTTAGTGCACTAAATGTCAAGCAGTTCTTAACAAAAAGTTCAAAAATATTCAATTATTTCAACCGTCTGCGGATTTCGTGGGCGGTTTTGTTATGCTCAGAAAGGCGGGTGAGTGGCATGACAGAAAAACAGAAACGATTTTGCGACGAATATCTGATTGACTGCAATGCCACTCGGGCTTACAGAGAAGCATATCCGAATTGCAAGAAAAACAGTTCTGCGGATGCGGCGGCAAGAAAATTACTCGGAAATACTCGGATTCGGGAATACATCGAAAAGAGGTTGGAAGAAAAAGAGGATACTTTGGTTGCGAAGCAGGATGAAGTTCTTCAAACGCTGACCAGAGTTTTGCGCCGGCAGGAGATGGATACAGTGGTCGTTACCTGCAAAGAGCGTAGTAGCGGATATGACGAGAATGGCAAAAAGGTGATTATTGAGAAAGAAGTACCACGGTTGGTTCGGGTACCAACAAAGGTAAGTGATTTAAATAAAGCGGCAGAGCTGCTTGGCAAACGATATGGCTTGTATACGGATAAGGTAGACATAGATGCTGACATGGAATTGAATATCAGCATTGACTACGGTGACGATACAGGATGAACGTTGTAATACAGGCAAATGCATGCTTTCGCAATGCCGATCAGAGCTGCAAGCGATACATCGTGATGAAAGGTTCGGCAGGATCGGGAAAATCTGTAGATACTGCGCAACACTATATCTTGCGCTTGATGCAGGACAAAGGACGCAATCTATTGTGCATTCGGAAAGCAGACGTCACAAATAGAGATAGCACTTTCGCGGAATTACAGAGCGCTATTTTTCGTATGTTCGGAGAGCAATACAAGAAATACTGGTACATAAACAGCTCAAACATGTTGCTGGAGTGTAAGTCAAACCATAATCAAGTGATTTTCCGCGGTGTAAATGATGATAAACAGCGAGAAAAGCTGAAATCTATTACATTTAAGCGCGGCAAGCTAACGGATGTTTGGATTGAAGAAGCAACAGAGATTACGCAGTCAGACTTTGAAATTATTGATGACCGCCTGCGAGGAGAACTGCCAGCAGGGCAATTTTATCAAATCCGGTTAACGTTCAATCCGGTGTCAGCGCATCACTGGATTAAGAGAGTGTTCTTTGACCGCACAGATCCAGATGTTCTGACACATCAATCAACATATCAAGGCAATCGCTTTATTGACGAGGCATATCATCGCCGAATGCTCCGACGCAAAGAAGTAGATCCGGAAGGATACCAGATTTATGGACTTGGAGAATGGGGAGAAGTCGGAGGACTTATACTCAAAAATTATGTTGTTGAAGATTTTGACCGAGAACCAGAACGCTTTGACTACATGGTTAACGCACAGGACTTTGGTTTCAATCACGCTGATTGCATTGGCGCAGTCGGTTTTAAAGACGGAGAACTATATTTGTGCCGGGAACTGTACATTTTTGAGCGCGACACCGAAGAAATTATACAGCTCGCAGAGGGAAAGTTTGAAAAACATCTGACCATGTACTGCGACAGCGCAGAGCCGGACCGAATTAAAATGTGGAAAAAGGCGGGCTATCGAGCCGTGCCGGTAAAGAAAGAACCGGGCAGCGTACATGCACAAATTGATTACCTAAAACAGCACAAAATCCACATCCATCCGAGTTGTGTAAACACAATCAAAGAAATTCAGCAATGGAAATGGCAGCGTAACGAAAAGACTGGCGAATATTCAGATGAACCGGTTCCGTTTATGGATGATGCCATGGCCATGCTGCGATATTCGATTGAGCGAGAGCGGCGCGGCAAGGCACAGTTAAAGACGTTTAAGGGAGGAATTTGATGAATCGGGCACGCCGACCATATTTATTGCCGGATCCGCTGCTGTGCAGCGCGGAAGAAACGGCAGGTGGATTGACAATGACGGTCATAGATGAATACATTCGCAAGCATGAATATCGAATGCCGCGATACAAATATTTAGAGAATCTGTACAAAGGATTTCACGATGTATACCGGCAGCCGGAAAAGCCGGATTGGAAACCGGACAACCGATTGGCGGTAAATTTCCCCAAATATGTAACGGATACATTTTTGGGGTTTGCCTATGGCATTCCGATCAAAAAATCACATCCGGACGAGACTGTAGACGCTGCAATCAAAGAGTTCGAACGTGACAACGAAATTACAGATCACGAATATGAGCTGGCTAAGAAATGCTGTGTGTATGGTCATGCGTGGGAATATTTGTATCAGGACGAAAATGCGCGAACGAAAATGGTGGCGTGTACGCCAAAAGAAGTGTTCACAGTGTATGATGACACGGTTCAAAATCGCGCATTGTTTGCGGTTCGGTATGGATACCACGAAAACGGTGCGACAAGATATGGAGAAGCTATGACGCGAGAGGAAATTCTCGTGTTTGACAACGGGAATATCAAAGAACGACGTCAGAATCCATACGGAAGGATTCCGGTCGTGGAATGGCAGCTGAATACAGAACGCATTGGATTGTACGAGGAAGCGGCGGGGCTGGTCGAAGCGTTCAATCACACGATTGGAGAAAAAGCAAATGACGTAGATGCGTTCGCAGAAGCATATTTGGCTGTGCTCGGCGCAGAATTGGACGAGGACGGGATCTATAAAATTCGTGATAACCGCGTAATCAATTTATATGGTACAGATGACGCGAAAGACATTCTCGTACAGTTCCTGCAAAAGCCGACAGCGGATGGAACACAGGAAAATTTGCTGGACAGATTGGAGCAGTTGATTTATCGCACATCTATGGTGTCTGATATTTCGGATGAAACGTTTGGAAATGCGACTTCCGGTACGGCACTGGCATTCAAGCTGCTGCCGATGTCCAATTTGGCAGCGGGTTTTGACCGCAAAGTGGAAAAGTCGCTGCGAAAACGATACAAACTGTTCTGTTCGCTGTCTACCAATGTATCTGATCGGGATGCATGGCGGGATGTTAAGATTCAAACCTCTCGCAATCTGCCTAAGAATGTGCAGGAAGAAGCACAGACCGCCGCCCAGCTGGAGGGTGTCGTATCGAAGGAAACGCAGCTGTCAGTATTATCTATTGTGTCAGACCCAAAGGATGAAATTGAGCGCATGGAGAGAGAACAGAACCAGCGCGAAGAATCTGCCGTGGATCGGCGCATGTTTGGAGGTTTGACTGATGACCAGTCAGGAGTATTGGGCACAGAGAGAAGCGGCTCAGCGGAAGAAGAACTTAACGGATGAAGCCGCTTATCGAAAAGAGCTTGAGCAAATTTATGCAGACATGTTGGAAAGCATCCAGCAAGAGATAGATTCTTTTTACGCTAAATACGCCGACAAAGAAGGTATCACGCTGGCGCAAGCGAAACGGCGCGTATCCAAGCTGGATATGGAGGAATATCAGCGAAAAGCGGCTAAATACGTAAAAAACAGAGATTTCAGCGATCAGGCTAATGCAGAAATGCGGCTGTACAATCTGACGATGAAAATAAACCGCTTAGAGATGTTAAAGGCGAATATCGGCATGGAACTGACCGGCGGATTTGATGAGATGCAGAAATACTTCGAGGATAAACTGACAGACCGCACAATAGGAGAATTTGAGCGTCTGGCGGGCATCTTGGGAGATACCGTACAGAACAATGTGAAGAAAGCGCGAACGATTGTGAATGCATCTTTTCACAACGCAACGTTTTCAGAACGAATTTGGGCGTATCAAGACATCTTGAAGTCAGAGCTGTCCAAATTGCTGCAGCAAGGCATGATACAGGGCAAGGGATCAAGAGAACTTGCCAGAAGCCTACGTAAGGTGTTTGATGTATCAAAGACAGATACAGAGCGGCTGATGACAACGGAGCTTCGGCGCGTACAGACGGAAGCTGCCAAGCGGTCCTATGAGACTAATTGCAACGATGAGTATGAGTTCATGGCAACAAACGCAAGGGGCCCGTGTGATACCTGCAAGAAGCTGAACGGAAAAATATTCAAAGTCAAAGACATGATGCCGGGCAAGAACGCACCGCCAATGCATCCACGCTGCCATTGCTGCACAGCACCGCATTGGGATGAAGCCAAGTTCCAAGCGTATCTGAGAGAAGAAAATCGCAAGATGCGCCAGAGACAGCGTTGAAGTAAACCAATAGCCTTTTATTATACTCAAAGGAGTGATGTAAATTGATTGTAGTGACGGCGAGTGCTGCACAGGTCACCGTGACCGGACATGCGAGATGTGCACCGCAGGGGCAAGACATTGTTTGCGCGGCGGTATCTGCACTGACTGCGTGCTTAGCACACGCCTTACAGGATTTAACGCCGGATGGGCAAGCACAATACTCGCTGAAAAACGGGGATGCAGACATTAAGGTTGCACATCCAACAGATGAAACAAAACTGCTTATAAAAGCGTATACGCTTGGCATCATGGATATTGCCGAATCATATCAAGGAAGCGTCAAGCTGGTCGAAGCCCTGACGACAGTAAAACAGGGGAATGCACAGTCCAACGAATAACGACTAAAAACTTTTTGGAGGTAACAGATGTACACAGATAGCTATTATGGACGGTTCCGACCGAGAAAGATTTGCTTGCAGATGTTTGCAGACGATGAAGCACCTGACGCAAATCAGGCAAACAATGATGAACAGGTTGACGAGCAGAACAAGCCGGAACCGGAAAAGAAGTATTCGGACGAAGATGTGAATGCAATTGTCAATAAGAAGTTCGCAAAGTGGAAATCGGAGCAGGAAGCTGCGGTAAAGTCTGCAAAGGCAGAAGCCGAAAAACTGGCAAAGATGAACGCAGAGCAGAAGCAGCGGTACGAGCTGGAAAAGCTGCAGAAGGAAAATGCTGAACTGAAAGCAGCTGCAGAAAAAGTTGAACTCGGACGCACTGCGACAAGCATTCTGAGAGAACACAAGATTGACGCAACACAGGATATTTTGGACTTTGTTGTTGGCGCGGACGCCGAAGATACAAAGGGCAGAATCGACAAACTTGTGTCGATTATCAATGCACAGGTGAAGGCTGCGGAAGTTGACCGAGCAACCGGCAGCACGCCGCGATCCTATCGTAACAGTGGCAATGCAATGTCAGAAATTGATAAGCGCATTGCAAAGTATAAGTAGTAAAGGAGTAAACATATGAGAAACATGAATCTTCAGCTGTTTGCAGCTGGTGACAACAACGACCTTTCGGCGCGCAGCTACCAGCTGGAATTTAAGCGTATGCTGCAGGCGGTATTCGCCAAGCAGTCTTATTTCACGGATTTTTTTGGCGGAAATATCGAGGTCTTGGACGGTGTGCAGGAGAATGAGACTGCATTTTACGTCAAGACATCTGACATCGCATGCGTCTGCGGCGCAGCATATGACAAGACTGCGACAAAGGCGTTCGGCACCGGCACTGGTGCATCCAGCCGTTTCGGTCAGAGAACAGAGATTATTTACAGCAATACTCCGGCAAAGTACACTTGGGAATGGGTCTTCCACGAGGGCATTGATCGGCACACGGTAAATAACGACATGGAAGCGGCGGTTGCTGATCGCTTGGAGCTGCAGGCGAGAGCAAAGACAGCGGCATTTAATGCGGCACACAGCAAGTTTATTTCTGCGTCTGCCGGAAAGACTTTAACCCTTGCGGGCTATACTGCGGATAACGTGCTGGCGCTGATGGACAGCCTTGATGAGTGGTTTGTTGACGCCGAGACGGTTGGCGTCAGAAAGATGAAGGTAAATCCGAAGCTTTACAATGCAATCGTCAACATGCCGGCAACAACCAGCTCCAAGGGAAGTTCCGTAAACATTGACCAGAATGGTCTTGTCAGCTTCAAGGGATTCCAGATTCAGGAGATCCCGTCAGCTATGTTCCAGGCAAAGGAATGCTGTTACGCGTACATCGAAGGCGTAGCAAAGGCGTTCACCGGTATTAACACAGCGAGAACAATTGAATCGGAGGATTTCGATGGCTTGGCACTTCAGGGTGCCGGCAAGGCAGGAGAATTCATTCTTCCGGACAATAAGCCTGCAGTCGTGAAGGTTTCGCTTACTGGCGCGTAAAGGAGAAAATAAATGAGCTATAAAGTTATTCGCTATTTTACAGATTTGCACGATAACGATCACCCGTATGAAGTTGGTGATGCATACCCACGTGTCGGCGTGAAGGTCACAAAGAAGCGCATTGCGGCACTGATGAGCGAGAAGAACTTGCAGGGCGTTCCGCTGATTGCTGAGGAAAGTGCGGATGACGGAAAGAATTCGGAGTAATGTAAAGACGCTGCTCGGGGTAGAAGATGACGTTCAGGATGAAATGCTGGATACAATCGTACAATCTGTGCAGTCGCGCCTAAGAGTTCTGCTCGGCGGTGTAGATACTATCCCAGAGCAGCTGGCATACATTGTTGCAGAAGTGGCGGTCATTCGATATAACCGTATTGGGTCGGAGGGTATGTCATCGCACACAGTTGAGGGTGAAAGCATATCCTATGCCGACAATGATTTTTCCGGTTTTATGCCAGACATCGAAGCATGGCAGGAAGAACAGGAAAAGGCTAAGCGCGGAAGGGTGCGATTTTTGTGAGATATGATGTGCCAATTTATTTTCAGCAGCTTGTGCAAGGAAAATATGACGTCAAAACCGGTGACTATGCAGATGATTACGTGAGCGAAACCATGCGGTATGCCAGCGTAATGGATACCCGTACCGAGACAATGCGCCTTGTGTACGGGGGAATCCGACAAGGCAGCCTGACTGCGCATATTCAGAATCATTATGCAGAGGATTTTGATCGAATCCGTGTCGGAGAAAAAATCTATACAGTGGATTTCAGCCGGAAGCTGAGGACAAAGCAATCGTTTGTATTGTCGGAGGTGCAGAAAAATGGCTGATATAAAGCTGGTTGGCGTTGATGTACTGGACAAGGCATTGAAAAAACGCGTGAATATGGAAGCGGTGAAGGCTGTTGTGCAGAAAAACGGCGATCAGATGAATAGATCTATGAAAGCCAATACGCAGACGGCGTTTGTCAGAGGATATTCTACAGGAGATACCGCGAGCAGCATTAACACGGAGATTTCTGATGGCGGCATGACTGCAACAGTATCACCGACTACAGATTATGCGCCTTACCCTGAATTTGGAACGCGGTTTATGGCCCCGGAACCGTATGTGCGTCCCGCATTTGAAAAACAGGTTGTACAATTCAAAAAGGACATGAAGACACTGACAAGGTGATGATATGGCAATGGATCCACAGCAGGAACTATTTACAGCCCTGCTGACAACAATTCAAAAGCTGGGATACGATGTATATGATGGCGCGTTGCCGCCAGCGAATACGCCGTATCCTTTTGTTTATCTGGCAGACAGTCAGCAGACCGATGACGCCAACAAGAGTGCTGTGTTTGGAAATGTTTATCAAACAATCCACGTGTGGCATGGTGATCTCAACAAGAGAGGAACTGTATCAGCTATGCTGTATGAGATCAAGACACTGTGCAGACGATTGCATTATACAGACACGTTCGCATGGGATTTGCGCAGCATAAACCAGCGCATTTTAACGGACACAACAACGGCGCAGCCGCTGTTGCACGGGCTGCTGGAAACAACATTTAAGTTTTGTGGGAGGTAACAAGGTAATATGAAAATAAATCTTCAGATGTTCGCGGAGGCGGTACAGGGAAAGAAGATTGTCTATCTGTATCGTGTTTTGAGTGAAGCCAAGACAGAAAATGGCGCGGCGCTGGCGTTCACAACAGAGAATGGCCGCACGAAGTCTAAGGATGCAGACAGCACAGCAACAAAAGACGGCAGCATTCGCACGCCTGGCGTTGCGGAGGTAGAGATCACAGCAACATCTATTTTGTCCAAAAGTGACAAGCTGATTTCAAAGTTAGAGGACGCGCTGGATAACGATTCGCTGTTGGAGATCTGGGAAGCAAATTTGGATGAACCGGCATCGGCTGGCAATAACAAGTTCAAAGGCAGATATTTTCAGGGATACCTGACTGAGCTGGAACTCACATCCAACGCAGAGGATTATGTAGAGGTATCGCTGACGTTTGGCATCAACGGCGATGGTAAGAGCGGTGATGTGACTATTCCAACGGCGCAGCAGGAAGTTGCCAGCTATGCATTTGCGGACACACAAAAGACTGGCGCGTAAATAAGGAGGAAGACAAATGTTTGAACTGACGATTGAAGGAAATGTGTACCAGTTTCGTTTCGGAATGGGATTTGTAAAGGAAATCAACAACACGGTGATGGTTCCGGTTGACGGCGCTCCGTCCGTGAAACAGCCGTCCGGTCTGCGCTATAAGGTTGCGGAACTCTACGATGGCAATGTAATTGCTCTCGCTGATGTCCTCGATATTGCGAACAAGACCTGTAATCCGCGCATTACAAGAAATGCGCTGGATGCATATATCGAAGATGAAAACACAGACATTGACAAGCTGTTTCAGGACGTGCTGGATTTTTTATCCAATGCGAACTGTACAAAGACAACTGTGCAGAAGATCGCGATGCTGGTGGAAGCGCAGAAGCAGAAAATGTGAGTTTGACGTGGGATGAGCAGTATCGGGAGATGGCTATCAACTGTTTCCGGTACTGCGGAATCAAAACGTTAGATGAGTTTGACCGCATAACTATACCAGAGTACCGGATCATGATGGAAGCCGCTGCGCTGCGTGAGGTAGATAAAGATTACAGAAATCATTTGCAAGCCTTTCTGAATTTTGCCGTTAAGGCAACAAAAAAAGTAGGAAAAAACAAGACTAAGCCAGTATACAGTAGATTTGAGAAGTTTTTTAACTATGAACAAGCGGTCAATCATGTGCGAAAGACGAAAAAAGCAGACCGATTTGCAAAACTGAAAGCACACTTGAGAATGGAAGGGGAGAAGAATAGTGGCGGAAAGCTATAGCGTACAAGCGATATTGTCAGCAAATGATAAAAATTTTTCGGCTGGAATGAAAAGTGCGTCTTCTGCCCTTAGCAGCTTGAAAACTTCCATTACCGGCGGACTTGGGTTTGGCATTCTCGCTGGCATTGGTCAGCAGGCATTCAGCGCAATATCGGGCAGTGTAACGGGCTTGGTTGGCGAAATCAGCAGTTCAAATGCCGCATGGAAAACATTCAGTGCCAACATGGAGATGGCAGGCAAAGGCAAAGACGAAATCGCCAGCATCAAGGGGGAATTACAGTCTTTTGCCGAGCAGACGATTTACAGTGCCAGTGACATGGCATCGACCTATTCGCAGTTGGCGGCGGTTGGCACAAAAAATACAACGCAGCTGGTAAAAGGCTTTGGTGGTCTGGCTGCGGCATCAGAAAATCCAAAACAGGCAATGAAAACATTGTCGCAGCAGGCAACACAGATGGCAGCAAAACCAAAGGTTGCGTGGGAAGATTTTAAGCTGATGCTCGAACAGACACCGGCAGGTATATCTCAGATCGCTAAGTCGATGGGAATGACAACAGCCGAGCTGGTTAAAAATGTACAAGACGGCAAAGTAAAGACAGAAGACTTCTTCGATGCGATTTCAAAAGTTGGTACGAACGATGCCTTCACAAAGTTGGCAACGCAATACAAGACGGTTGGTCAAGCGATGGACGGCTTGCAGGAAACAGTATCGAATAAACTGGCTCCTGCGTTTGATGTTTTATCTAATGTGGGCATTAACGCTGTGAGCAGCATTGTTGATGCAGTTGGTTCGATTGATGCATCTGGATTAGCGGATAAATTGACAGCGGGGCTGGACAGCGCAAGCAAGTACTGGGACGTGTTTAAGACGGATGTTTCGGAAGTCGGCAAGGCGTTTGGCAGTGCAGTTTCGGCCGTTATGCAGTCGTTGGGAGAATTGAATGGTTCGTTTGGTTCAACGGACAGCATAAAATCATTTTCGAGTGTGATGGATGTTGCAACAGGGGCGCTGACAACATTCGCGGGATTTTTGGAAGAACATGCAGATGCTGTTGCAAAAGTCATTTCCCTTTTACCTAAACTCTTTCTTGCTTACCAGGGCTTCAAGATTGTTCGGACGGTTGCGCCGTTTGTCGGTTCGTTTTCCGGCGCAATTTTGAAGTTGACCGCAGGTGGAGTTGGAAAGATTGCGGGAAAGCTGTTCGGTATCGCTGCAGGGGAAACAGCAACAGGAAACGCAAGCAAAAAAAGCGCAACACAGATGTTAAAAGCGGCAAAAGCGTTTGCATTGATGGGCGTGGCGGTTCTCACTATCAGCGCAGGATTTGCGTTGCTGGCGTATTCGGCTATTTCGGTAGCAAACGCAGGTCCGGCGGCTATTGCTGTTTTGTTTGGACTGATCGCTGCAGTGGCAGCACTTGGTGCGGGTATGGCTGTGATGCTGAACTCGATCAAAGCAAGCCCTGCAAAGCTAACTGCTATCTCTACGGCAATGGTAGCGCTCGGTGCGGCTGTTGTTTTAGCTGCCGCGGGATTTGCGATATTGACTGCATCTGCAATCAATCTGGCAAGCGCGGGTCCACTGGCAATCGCAGTGATGGTCGGCATGGTCGCAGCAATCGCAGGACTTGCAGTTGGTGCGGCTGCTTTGGCTCCGGCACTGACCGCAGGAGCAGTTGGTTTCGTAGCATTTGGCGCAGGAATCGCGCTGGTTGGCGTTAGTGCTCTTGCTGCCGCAGCTGCGCTGGCAGTTGTGGCATCCGTACTTCCGGTTGTGGTTGAGTATGGTACAAGCGGCGCAGTTGCCATTGCAGCTCTTAGCGCGTCTATGATTGTGTTCGCGGCTGGTGCTGCTTTGGCAGGTGCGGGGGCTTTGGTGCTTGGTGCGGGCTTGCTGGTTGCAGGTGCAGGAGCACTTGTCGCAGCGGTCGGCGTATTGGCACTGAGTGCCGCTGTATTGGTGTTGTCGGCGGGAATATTGCTTGCTGCCGCGGGTGTGGCTTTGCTTGGTGCGGCGCTTCCGGCTGTAGGCGTAGGGGCGATAACGGCGGCAACGGGATTGACGGCGTTGTCTGCAGCAGCACTGGTTTGTACAGCAGGACTTGTTGCGTTTGATGATGCTGCTGTAGTATCAACAGT
Organism: Butyricicoccus sp.; assembly: GCF_050872565.1. Taxonomy (GTDB): domain Bacteria; phylum Bacillota; class Clostridia; order Oscillospirales; family Butyricicoccaceae; genus Butyricicoccus_A. The sequence continues at coordinate 22,990 of NZ_JBNMHC010000002.1, forward strand.
TGGCGTGGCGGCATTTGGTGCAGCAATGTTAGTGGCTGCCGGAGGGTCAGTTGCAATGGCAGCGGCGTTAGTGGGCGTCAACACCAGCATGGCATCAATATCCAGCAATGCAAAATCTGCACAAACATCCATCAGTGCTATGCAAGGTTCGATCAGCGTTGTTCAATCCGGATTGAACGGTCTCGAAAGCATTGCGCAAAGTGCGGTAAACAAACTAATAAGCGCTTTTGATAACGGCGCACGCCGTGCAAAGAGTTCCGGACAAAAAATCGGCACAAATACACAGAACGGCGTAAAGAGCGGCACTAATCAATTGCCGACTATTGCCACACAAGCTATGTCGAGATTTAATGCCGCAATCGGCTCTGGCGGCGCACGGGCGGTGGCTACGTCAAGGAACATGGCTCGCAGTATTGTTTCGAGCATGAATGGCGCGTCCGGTGGCGCATACAGTGCTGGACGAAATATCGGTGTGGGATTGGCGAATGGCATGGAATCCCAGCTGGGGCGCGTTCGTTCTGTGGCTGCACAATTGGCTGCTGCGGCAGAAGCTGCTATCCGTGCAGAAGCTAAGATTCATTCCCCATCGCGGGTGACGCAGGAACTTGGTGAATACTTCGGAGATGGCTGGGCTGACGGCATTCAGAGCCGAATCGCAGACGCACACCATGCTGCGGCGGAATTGGTGAGTGTGCCATCACTGGCAAGTATGCCAACAATATCCAATTACGGCAATGCAACGTTAAATGATGTGTATGAGTATCGTTCCAACGAAACATATACGATTATCGTTCCGCTTGATCTTGACGGCAGAGAAGTTGCGAAGGCAACTGTAACATACACGAAATCTGAGTTAGAAACACAGCAACGCCGGGAAGAACGGAGAAAGGGGCGCAGATGATGAGCTATAACTTTGTAGACACAACAGAAGCACGATTCTCGGAGCAGCTGCTCCCAACGGAAGCACTGCAGTTTAACGGCGTGTGGCTGGATCAGGCAATACCAGGTTTTCGCACGCTGACTGTTGCCGGGCGGGAATCGGTAGAAAGCGAAATCAAGACAAACTCTGTTGATGCACGGGATGGCGCGGATTATCAGTACGCACGCTATCTGCCGCGGACGATTATCGTTGCGTTTCAGCTGGGTGCTCGGGATTCATACGAGTTCCGAGCACTATTCAATGCGCTGAACAGACTGCTGCTAAAGCGCCAGGGTCAAATTGTCTTTGCTGATGAGCCGGATAAATATTATGTTGGTACAATGACAAATATATCGGATGTTCCGCCAGGAAGAAACGCCGTCACGGGCGAAATCGAATTTTACTGCGCCGACCCCATTAAGTATTCGCTCGAAGAAACCGTAATATCATCGAACACTTTCAAGTCGTTGGAATTTACATATCAAGGCACATATCCTGTTTATCCGATCTTGTCTGCTGTCATGGCGCAAGATTGTGGTTATGTAACGTTTTTCCATCATGCAAGCACGCCAGAAATTTTCGATGAAAACGGGAAGCTTGTGATTGTAACGCCAGGAGCGGATGCTAGCATAATGATCGGAAATCCGGAAGAGATAGATGGACAGCTGTATGACGTTTATGAAGATTTGATTAAAATTACAGCATTTTCTGTAAACGAATTAAACAATTGGTCAAAAAATACAGATGTGCCTATGGTGACATCTAAATATTCTGTCGGAGGTAATGTTGGCGTAACATCTATAACGGAATATGTTGACAGCAGTGCAAAAAGAGTAAGCGTTGCATCAGCGACTGACTACGAAATGGCGAGAGAAGATGGGGTGGTCTGGCACGGTCCCACAATGACGCGCGCCATTCCGTCGGATTCTAACGGAGATAATGGGGCACTGAATTTTTCACTGGAATTTCAGAACTATTTTTTTTCAGACGACGCGAAAGAACTTGGTATTTTTCAGCTGAATATTTACGGAACATCATCATCTGCAATACAGGGTACGAAGAAATGTCACGTTGCGGGCATTACATTTTACCGTGACGGTGCAGGTAGCGGAAATGTTAAAGGTCATTTTTCTGTTAACGGCGCTGTCGTAAAGACATTTTCGTTCGCGATGTCACGACAAAATTGTTTCACTGGATTTGATAGCCGATGCATCTCGATTTTCAAGAGGATGAATGACACGATTATATTTGAGATGCCGACTGAAAAACGGGCCGGTTGGGAAAGGTTCGGATTTATGAGCGATGCGTTAGGAAAAGTTCGAGCAACTGAAATCAGCGTGTTTTTTGGTAAATGCGGTTCGGCATCTGCTATGCAAACAAACGCATTGCGTTCGCTAAAATTCAGCACGTATATTGAAAAAACAATTGATGAGCCGAATTTGTTTTCTAAAGGTGATATGATAACGGCAGATTGCTCGACTGGCACAATATATGTCAACGGTCAACAAAGAGACGACTTGGGCAATATTGACAATAACTGGGAAGATTTTTGTATCCGACCAGGGGGCACTGACAGCGTTTCGGCGGCTTGCTCGAGCTGGGTAAAGGAAAATCCTGAGTATATTGTTCGGTTTCGGGAGGCGTATTTGTGATTATATATTTTGCAGACAGATATATGTCGCTGCTAGGAAAGGCGAGCACAAAACTTTCTAGTGGAATGCACATCCAAAACGACAAAGTAACCGATGACATAGAGACGGATGTAAAAACGCTTGAATTCGAGATTCCGTATGGAAACAACAAAAACCAGGTCGAGAAATTTACAACGCCCGGCAACTATCTGCTGCGGTCTAGCGATCTGGAAAACGAATTTTATACGATTATCGATGCCGAAACAGATACACAGAATAGAGTGGTATCAATATATGCAGAGGATGCCGGATTGGATTTGGTGAATCGCGAGTGTGAATCGCTGGACAACACAGAATCGCATCCGATCGCATGGTATATTGAAAAGTTTGCATATGACAGTGGATTTGTTATAGGAATCAACGAGATTAGCGATCGGTCACGAACATTGTCGTGGGAAGGAGAATCGTCTGGAACAGAACGCATTCTATCTATTGCAACACAGTTCGATGCGGAAATATCGCTTTCGTTTGAGATAAATCGTTTCAAGGTGTCAAAGAAGCTGATAAACATCTATAAAAAACGCGGCATGGACAACGATGTTAAGTTGCGGCTTGGGAAAGAGCTTCGTAGAGTTATAACCAAGAGATCTGTTTCGGAGCTGGCAACTGCGTTGAAAGCAACGGGAGGAACACTAGAGGGAGCCGATACGCCGATTACACTCTATGGATATACATACGATGACGGCGATATTTATCTTGAAGGCATGTACTTGAAATCTCGGTCAGCATTGCAGAAGTGGAGCAGATACAATTCAGAACCCAGCAGCTATACTGGACACATTTTGAAGATGTTTAGCTATGACACTACAAGTCAATCTGAATTGTGTAACCGTGCAGTGAATGAACTGAAACGAATATCAAAAATCATCGTTACACACGAAGCAGAGTTCGCCGATGTACCGCCGAAGCTGCGAGCGGGAGATGTGGTACAAGTAGTTGACGATGATACGCGATACAAAGCGCGGGTCAAAAAAATTGAAATATCTGAAGCAAATCGGACGAGAGAAGCTGAGCTGATAGACTATGAGGAGGAAAAATGACTGTAAGACTTACTCAAGTTGGAACGAAATTGATTCCAGAAAACAAAGAAGCGCTTATTCAATTCAGTAGAAATACGCCAGTGAGAGTGAAGCTGAGCGATAGTGTTTTCGCGAGCAATACGGATATTGTGAACCCATCGTATGTATACTGCCTGAATTGGCAAGATCGTTATAAGGAGCAGATTGTTCAAACTCCATTGACATATGATAGCACCACAGACGTATGCACCGGAAAAGTTGGATTGGCGGCAACGCAGATTTATGGACTGTCTTATGTGTCTTTGTCTGCAACGGATGCGGACAAAGAAATCACATTGACTACAAGCGCTGCAGAAATTTATATTCCTAGATCTGTAGATCCGGAACTTGCGCAGCTAAACACGCCGGAAACGGTTGGTGGTTTGGTCGAGGATGCTGTAGCAAAATATTTGACTGAACACCCGGTAACAAGTGGCGCAACCGAGAAGGAAGCTGCGCAAATTGCGGCAAACACAGCGGCACTGAATACGAAGCTGTCAACGGACGGATATAACACAGGTGATCTGGCGAAAATCCCTGTCGTAGGCAAAGACGGAAATCTGACTGTGCGCCGTGTAAATTTGCTGGACGATGATGACGCTGACGGTAATCGTGCACTAGTGCTGCGCGGTGCTGTAGGACAAATCTTAGCATCCATCACGCAAGCTGAACTGAAAGATTTACTTGGAGTATCTGGCAGCGGTGCAACCGTATTGGACATGTATCCGGTAGGGTCGATTTATCAAACTACCAGCAGCACATTCAATCCGCAGACCACTTGGAGCGGCACATGGGAGCGCATCAAGGACAGATTTCTGCTCGCGGCGGGCACTGCGTATGCAGGCGGCAGCACCGGCGGCGAAGCGACGCACAAGCTGACCGCACAGGAGATGCCGAGCCACACGCACACCATGTATGTCAACAACGACGGTTCGACTTCCAGCTGGTCTCCGACATTTGGTGACTACCTGATCAAGCCGGATGGTGTCACGACCAGTAAGAAAAACTATCAGGCCAAGCTGGCGCAAAACGGCGCAGGTCTCGATCAGGCACACAACAACATGCCGCCGTACATTGCGGTGTATGTTTGGAAGCGGACTGCTTAATGTAGGAGGGAACAATGTTATCTAAAAATGATTACAAATATATCACATCGGATATGTCGCAGTTTGAATTCACTTGCAATAGCACTGACGAAAAACCAGTCGGCACGTATGAAGGACGAAAAATCGCAGTCGGCAGTACGCTACTGGAATGGGACACGGGAGACATCTACCGATACGATGAAGGCGCGTGGAAAAAATTCGGAGAAGGTGAACCATAATGGCAACAGACAATATCGCACGCGCGATGGCGGCGCGGGCAGGGAAGGCGAGCAAACAGGTGTCGATTGATATTTCGGAGATTAGAACCGATGTAGCTAATCTAAAATCAACAGTAGATAATAGCGTGATCGATGCACTGTTTCGTATGCCGCGGACCGGCGCGGTGTATAGCGTGCAGATTCCGAAGTTTGCATCAAATCAAACAACTGTATGCACAAAAATTGATGATAACGCTGGACTTGCGTGCGAGCCTAGCACAGACACGGTTACTGGACGCGATGACTATGCAGATATTCCGTTGTTTCGATGGTACAACTGCAATTATCTGCGCGACGAACACGGACACGCATATCCGACAGCAATAGAGGGCATTGATGATACATACACAACAACAGGAAATGTTGATGTTGGTGTCATCCAGATGACGCCATACATCAAATATGATGACAGCTCGGAGGAATATGCAATCCTGTCCATCACAGACATGCCGCGAGACGGATATACGCTGTGGTGTGAAGCTGCATCGAATGGCGTAGACTACCCGTATGTCATTCACTCGAAGTACATAAGTGGCGTTGCGTCGGACGGAAAATTGCGGAGCATCCCGGGATTGAAGCCTGCACGTGGTCAGTCATATAATAATATGATTACAAATTACGCGAAGAAGGGTGCTGGATATTTTGGCGCGCCAGAGGCACGAAACACATGGCAAATTGTGTTTACGCTATTAAAATATGCGCAAAAATCATCACAAAAAGTTTTCGCTGGTTGTACGAGCTACAATCTACAGTATGCTGCTAGTGTGCAACGAACGGACAAGGACACGTACTTTCCGCTGACGAAGACACAAGCCGCAAATATTTTAGTAGGATCGTATGTATCCGCTGGATACGGCAGCAATAATAACGGTGCGGTAAATAACGACCGTGGAGTTTCAAGTATACACAAATATGCAGACGACGTGCGCGTGCTGCGAATAGAGACTATTGACGATGCAAACAGTGCGGTATATTTAGACGTTGACGCCGGATTTGACACTACGCCTGTCGCGCTAACAGCGACGCTGAAGGCATCAATCACGTTATCGACGATGCACTGGACGTCAGGAACAACTGACGCTGTGATTGGCAGACACGATGGCAGCGTGTGCAGCAATACAGACGGAAAACATCCATATCGCGTACAGGGCATTGAATACGCTGTTGGCGGATATACAGTTTCATCGGATACAATCATGGATTTTCAATCGGATTACAGCAAAAATGTGTTAGTTGCACCGCGCGATAACAAGCGCACAGCTAATGCTGCGGAAATCAAATCAACATACAGGAAAATTGGCAATATCGTCGGAAATGGCGGCAATGATTTCTGGATTGGCGATATTGCGATTGATACGCAGACGGGCGCGACATATCCTGCAACGGTTGGCAGTGGCGATTCGGTCGGCACTGGAGACAGAGTTTATGGTGGTGGCAAAAACACATCTGGCACGCGCGAATACCTGCGTGGCGGTAACCTCGGGAGCGGCTCTAACGCTGGCTCTTCCTACCTGAGTTGCGGGCGCGGGCCTGACGGGGCGAGCTGGAGCTACTTGGTGCTAGAATATAAATAGTACAAGCCAAAATGAGAAATTCCAAATACACATAAGCATGGTACAATAGAGACATGCTGAAGGAGGATCTCATATGGCAAAGCACTATGATAAACAGTTTAAAATTGATGCGGTTCAGTAT
>NZ_JBNMHC010000003.1:0-22472 GCF_050872565.1 Butyricicoccus sp.
AGCCTCTCTGTCCAACCGCAGTTCTTCCAGCGAAGAACCGAGAAATATGTGGATCGTTGTCATACCCGCATCCCCTTTCGTCTTTCTTTGATTCTATCATACCACGATGCAATTTGCTGTTTTTTCCTCTTCAAAAAAATCCCCTTTGTGTAGTAAGTTATACACAAAGGGGATTTGCCTATTTCACCAAATTGCAGAAAACAGCTATGTTTAGGATTCGCGTGTCATGTCCAGCCGACGGGATACTATGCTCCAAACCTTGCGAAACATCTCCTGCTTTTCTCGTTTCGGCATCGCCGGATAGTTTTCCTCGATGACCTGCCGCAAAAACGGCTGGGACAGCAGCTTTCGCAGGGACGCTTCAAACAGGCGCAGCTCCTTCGTATAAAAACGCTGTGCCGCATAAACATCTGTTTTGTCGTCTGCATCCAGATCCAAAATCATTTTCGCCGTGTGATACGAGGTGACGATCGTTGTCGGGTAGTCGATGATGTGCAGCTCGTCTCCGACTTGCCGATAATGAAACCAAGCGGGACGATTGCGCGCCACAGTCACGCAGGCGCTGGGGAGCTGCTGCTGTTTGCGCTGTGCGTTCTCCGCCGTGTGCTCCTGATAGACCTCCGGCAGGACGATGTGCATGAAAATGCGCTCGATGGGATATACACGCGTGCCCTGCTCCGTCTGCACTCCCTCCGCGATGTGTTCCAGCGTGCGAAAGATAAAATTGGTGACATAGCCGCAGGCAAGGCTGGACGATGCGCCGATGACGACCGGGCTCAGCTGTGCCTTGGTCTCGTGAATATACGCGTCGATCTCCTGCGACGCCGGTTCCATCATCCGCAGATACGCCAAAACGTCCTGCACCGCGGGCAGATAGCTGTCTTGTCTTTGCTCTTGATACAGCACACGCTTGACGGCGAGCGCGCCGTGTGCGCCCAGCAGATCATCCGGCATACGAACGCGCGCATCCGTCACGAGAATCGTGCGCGAGAGCCCCAGCGCCATCACGCACAGCCCGATCTCAAACAGGACATTGTCCCGCATCACAGCTGCTTGTTCCACGCCCTGTTCTCGCCGGAGCGCGACGCGGTCATGTCCTTCACACACCAAGATCGCATAGTCAAACGTGGGAATCTTTTTGATTAACGTGGGGAGCAGCGCAATGTTCCGCGGGTCGTTGGCCCCCTCAAACAGATCACGCCAGTAGCTGCACGCATACCCGCGCTGCTCCAGTGCCTGTATGAGAGCTGCCAACATGCCGTTTCGCTCGGTAATGCCGGAGGAAAACAAGATGATATTTTGATTTTCCATACGCTGTTCTCCCTCCGAGTAAATTAATATCGTCCTTTACTTTTCTATCACATCGTACGTTTTTTCAAACTCGTCCCGTGCGACAAAATTAAAATCCACGTCGGTAATGGCGCCGGTCTCGTCCCTCTCGGTGGCATAGAACACGATGACGCTGTCCTTCGGTGTGCGTTCCTGCGTCCCCCACAGCTCAGCGGAAAAATACTGTCGTTCATCGTCGGCGTCGATGTGCAGTCTCCCCTGCTCCAGCAGCCAGCCGATTTCTTCCTTTACCGGCTCTTCTACGCACCAGGCGCGCAGCGGCTTGGGAATCTGCTCATAGGCGTTCGGCTCCGGCAATGCCCTGTGATTGCTCAGGAAGTACGCGCGTGCGTTGGGATACGGCTGATCTGTGCTGTCGATCTTGAAAAAATCGCCGGCTTTCGCCCGCTCGCCGCGCCGGTCGGTCTCCTGCGAAAACAACTCATAGCTTCCGTCCGCATGCAGAACCATCTTCCCTTCCGCGATCATGCGCTGCTCCGCCTGCGTGTCGGCGCCCAGCTCATAAGCAAAAACAGTCTTTCCGTGCTTTTTCTGTACAATCATTGGTGTTCTCCCTTTCTTTGGTTTCCGATCCGTTGGTTTGAGTATAGCATATTCAGTCGTTCCTGCATACATCCGCATACCACTCCGCAATAGCAGTATACAGCTGTTTGGCTGACGGTCGTTCCAGCGGCTGATGAAAACCACTGCCAAAACACTGCTGAAACAGCTCGCGTACCGAACGCGGCATTTGCTTTAAGGGTGGGGCATACGCAGGCAGCTTATACGCCGAATTCTTTACAAAGTATGGCCGTATGCCTCGCTGAATACATGCCGCATACATTGGCACCTCTTCTCCCGTCCGCTTCGGCTGAGCGCAGCAAGGATGAACGCCCTGATTGAGCAAACGGAACACGATGATATATAAAGCGAACCAATCCGCCTGCTTTGTATAGCTGTGCCGTTTGGGCAGCTTTCCCGGTGTATCAACACCATATTTTTGTATGTTCTCGAAAATTTCCGGTGCGCCATGTTCCGGATAAATGGCATTGCACGGGAAATATGTCATCATATGTTCTATGTGCAGCGAGTCAATGTCCACACGAATAATATCCCCTGTATGGATATTCATGACAAAATTGTTGGGATTGAAATCGCCGATGCAAACATGCATTGCGTGCAGGTTGTCCACACAACGGATCAGAGACAATGCCGTATACAGTAAATATTCTCTATCCCAGATCTTCGCAAATCGTTCCAGAACCTCCGACAAGGATCTGCCCTCCACCACTCTCATCGTATACCCGCAGCATACATTTTTGTTGTTGTACACAAGCTCCTGCGGCCACGCAGTCAGTTCTTCTCTGGCGTAGAGCGGCCGATGGTCAACCAGATAGTTCAGCTTTTTCGATCGAGCCTCAGATGGGGTATGGAACAGCTTGATTGCCGTCTCTCCTCTGATATAAACGCTTCCCTCTGCGCCTCGCTTGCAGGGATCTCGCTCAGAAATAGAGAAGTCCTGTGTTTTGGTATGATACTGCATATTCTCCTCCTGCAATTCATTCAGATACGAGAACGTATGAATGCATTGCGCTGCTGTTCCAAAGCGTTCCAATCCGGTTCAACCAGATAAGCGTCAGGATAAGAGACATTCTCTCCCTCTGCCTGCAGCACAATAAGCGTCCGGTCATCTTTGCCCACCTGATACAGATATGCGAAATCTCCACGCTGCATGTTCGTCAGAGTTTCATCCACAACATCCGCCGTGCAGCCGCACGCCATCAGCAATTTTCCCATTCGTCTGCGGTGATCCGCATAACAAAGCGTTTGCCCGACCAATTCATCGACATACGTCTGCACACTTTCCGGCGCAGTATATCCCCGCTCATCGACAAGCGGAAGCACTGCCTGCGGGTATGCGGTCAAGCCGCCAAATTTATGCAGCAGCGGAGGCTGAAGCAGCGGAAGCAGTCCGTCTGTCGTCATAATCACGGTGCTCACTCGCTCGAATTTTACGTACTCCCAGAATTTCTCTCCGCCGGTTAGCGGGATCACAGAGCCAGCCACGTCACCTGTGTGCCGGTCTGTCAAAGTCGAAGTAACGGTTCCATCCGTGCTCAGCGCGAAAATCGCACCATCTCCGGCGTGCAACGCCCAAGCCGTACGGCTTGGTTCATGAAAAATGACACCGTGCAGTGTTGTCGCATATGTTTCTTCTCCCTCGCGCTGCGCTCGTGCAGCGATGGCATGCCATGCAAACACCGCTGCATTGCGCAGTACTTCGCGCATCGTTTCATCGGTATATCCTGTGCCGCCGTCCGGCCGGTACGGCTCCAAGCCGATCTCCACCGCTCGGAGAAACGCCTTACCGCCGCTCTCTGCGCCGCGCTCCGCATGGGGTACACTGGACACACCGTCCATAGCAACTGCCGCAGTAAAATCTCTGTATAAAGAAATCGACTGACACCAATCCTGATTCGGTGTACCGGCTTCTGCGTGTTTTCTTCCCGCGGCGGTCGCTTGATATATTTTCATTGATTTTCTCCCCTTTGTTGGGGCTGAGGACTCGCAAGAGCCCTCAGCAGTTGTTTTTGTTATCGATTAAATTCTTCTACAAACGTCAGGTTCTGCGGCAGCGGAGGCGGAATCTGCTTCGTCTCTACATACTCTCCGTTTTCGCTCACAACCAGCGTGGAGTCGGAGATACGCTCAAATGAGTCGGCCAGCCAGTTGAACACGTCTGCATAGCACCGATTCTCAACCTTGATCGTAAACGGAGAATATTGCTTCAGCGCACGCAGGCACTCCTCATCGTCGCAGGTCGAGAAGTTCCACAGCTTCAGTTTGTTGGTACCGCCGGTCGCACGCATACGTGCATGGATGCGTGCCAGTGCCTGTTGTGTATCGTCTTCAGAGGATGTAGACGCTCCGTCCGAAATATGTACAATGATTGGGCGGTATACCGGAATCCCTGCTTCGTTCAGCGTGCGTCGGTATTCATCCATGTAGTCAAGAGCAAACTGCATCGCCTCTGCTGTCTCCGTGAGTCCGCCTGCGGTGAGCGTTGGCGCCTCCCAATGATCCATGTCTGTGAATTCTGTAATCAGATGTGGGCTCGAATTATACGCAATGACCGCAATGTCCATGCGTGCTCTGGTCTCCGGGATGCGCATGACATCTTCACGGAAGGATCCCAACGCTTCCTCCAGCTTCTGCATAGGCTCGCCGCGCATGGAGCCGGAGATGTCAGGCATCAGGATAACCGGCAGACACGCAGAGTTGTGAAGCATCGCATTGCTGTGGTTCATCTCACTCGGCATCAGATCGTTGGCAAATTTCATGTTCAATCATCCTTTCTATTTTCGTCTTGTTGATGTTGTATGCATAGTATATTCCATGCATTGTTTTAAATTTTTTCTGTATGTATTTTTTACTCAGTCATACACCCATGTTCCGGCTTGAATCTTCTGTCCGTTCTCAGAATCGGCACGGATAATCGTCACGGCGCGGTTTTGGGCGTTCTGCGCGTCCGCAGAGTCCGGCGCATAGTGCGGGCCTGCCGCACCGAAGCCGATGACATGCAGCTGGTCAGCAGAAACGCCGCTGCGCGTCAGAATGTCGGCAACAACCTGTGCTCTCTGCTTGCTCAGACTGCGGCACTTGTCCGCGCTGTCCGCATTGGTCGTTGTCCCGCAGACATACACGCTCACGTCGGTATTTTCTTTGAGCTGCGCCGTGATCTCCTGCAAGGCAGATGTTGCGGCAGCGGCGTCAATCAGCTGCGCCGTGCCGTCCTGAAAGGCGATCTTGGACTCCGGGAATTGCGTCTCATCCGGCACGCTCATCGCGTTGTTCTCTTCCTTTGTCACAGGAACGGCCGGAATAGACGGCACATCATCCTCCAACTCGTCCTCTCCTACAGAGGTATGGCTCACGTGCAGGTTTGCACCTGCCGCTTCAAAATACTGGGTATAAAACGCTTCCAATGCCGATGCATCTGCCGGAGACAGCGTTTGCTGATTGCCGGCTGCCTCACCCATGCCGTACCAGACGACAGCGCAGCCGGAGAGATCCGGTAAATTCTGACTGTCTTTCAGGCTCTGTACACTGGCAGCGGCATCCAGTCCGCTGAGCGGCTTGTCGATGTCGGTCAGATCCAGCGGAACTTCTGTGCTCAAGCCGCTGTCCACAACGATCAGCTTCGTTAGGTTTTCCGAGCCGCTCAGCTGCTTGGCAGCCAATTGAATCGCACCCAGAGTATTCAGTCCTGCTGTCTGCGCGGTGCACGTGCTGAACGCCTGCTGGGCATCCGAGAGGCGTTCTTCCACCTCTCTCTCCTGTCCGCTCTTGGTCTTGGACGTATCCACTGCATCATACGTCACTTCGTCTACGACTGCCGGTGCGCCGTCCACGCGGATGACGGACAATACGCCGCCGTTTGTCAGCGTGTCGGACAGCTCGTCATCAAGCAAGTCGTTGTCCACCCATGGGAAATTGGCGTGCTTTGCCCACAAAACAACAGTGTCCGTTTTCTGGGCAGTCTCGCGGTTTCCGCCGCAGCCCGTGAGCATACCGGCTGTCAGTGCCGCGCACAACATCACGCTGAGAATGCTTCTTCGTTTCATACCGATTCCTCCTTGTCTGTTTTCTTACGAAAAGAAGTGTCAATGGCGCGCGCATCGCCTGTACTCGCGGCAATGCGCAATTTCTGCTGGTCGATCCAGACACGGTTTTCCGTGTCCAGCTGCTGGATTTTTGCCTTGGCTTCCGCCTTACTCAGCGCAAGCTGTGTTTTGAGAGACGGCTGATTTTGCACGTCCATCATTGCCTGCTCCATGGCATATTCCTGATTTTCCAGCGTCCGATACTGCTTAATGTCCGCCCACAGCAGTCTCTCCTCCGCTCCGGCATAGCTTAAAAACAACAGGAACAATGTCGAGCTGACGGTTACCATCTGAAAGGTCATCTGCATGTTTTGGTTAAACGCGCGATTCGCTTTTTCTTTTTTGTTGGCATATGCTTTGTAGTCGTCCCAGTGCTTCTCCTTATTTGGTGCCTTTATGGCCGCCACGGTTCGCACTTCAGCACCGGCAGACCGCGTCTGCCAGGTACACGCAAACACCATACCAAGACTGAGAAAAAACGCCAGTTTGATTCCAATCATCCACTTTTTGCTGTACGGCAGAATATTGCCCAAGACATACAAGATGAAGTCTATCACCCAAATCACGCCCGCTATGGTCAGAAGGATAATGGCCCGACTGCTGTCTATGCCGATCTCAAACGCCTGATACAGGGTCGCAGCGTCTATCCCCATCGCAATGAGAGCAAAAACAGCCTGCGCATACGGATGCATCCAAAATTTCATTTTCAAATTCCACTTTCGATGGTGCGTACTCTGTTTCATGTGTACCTCCTATTCTGCTCTGCCTGTTCCAGATACATTTCCAGCTTTCTTTTTTGTTGTCGAATGCTTTCCAGTCTGCTTTGCAGCCGAATCACTTCATCCGACTTATCTTCCTCTTGCCGCGCCAAACGCTTTGCGTGCTCCAATTGCTGGCGCAGGATGTCATCCTCCACCAATTGATGCAGCCGCACCTCAATGGCTTCCAACAGCCCGCTGTGCTCATCCAACAGCGGGTCGTCTCTGCTGATCTGTTCAGCGATCCGCACTTCCCACTGCTGCTTCACCTCGGAAAGCTGCGGCGGTTCGTGATAGATCTCTTGTTCCTGCAGCGGTTCTTTCTGCCGCGCTTGCAGCCAGTCCCAAATCTTCATCTCGTCACACCCTTCCTTCCCGCTCCATGATGTCCTGACAGGCTTTGTCCAAAGGTGCAAACTGTTTCAGATAATCGTCTTGGATGGTAGTAACATCCAAGCGCTTATAGTTAAAATCCGCACAGTCCTTGTACAGGATAATTCCTCTCATATAGGCAGCGATCTCTTGGACACAGCGTTCTCTCTTTTTTCCCACCTTCTTTTCTGTATCTTTTCTTTTGAGCAGCAATTGCACATACACCTGGTACATTTCCTGATACAGCGATGCTCTCTGTGCTCGCTCTCGTTTGAAGCGGCGCCGGATCTCCCGATTGTGCCGCATGTCCTGAATACTCTGTTCCGGCACGTACGATGGCGGCTGTAAATCCTGCCACTGAGCAAGCAGCTGCGCCTGTTTTTCCCGCAGCTGTGCCGTCTGCCGATTGAATTTCCTCCACATATGTTCTTGATATGCGGCATTTTCCGCCTCCTTCGCTGTAGTGTACGAGGAGCGAATGTAATCTTCTCGTTCTCGATAGCGGTAGTATTTTCCGTCTCTTCTTCCGAGAAATTCCAATCTCTTTTGGTAGATCCACAGCATACCGTCACTTCCTCCTTCTTTTTGATGCTCTCAGGATACACCAAAATTTTGAGGAAATTTTTTCTAGTTCGCTTTTTTTCGCGCCATCCGAATCGCAGACACATCATCGGTGTGCGGGATTTTCACCTCGCCAGTTCGCAGTGCCGTCTCTATCTCGTCCAGATCATAGCGGACGGATGCATTTTCCCAGCCATCGCTGAACAGCATGACAGCATCGATCTGTTCCAATGGTATGCGCTGGATACGCACGTGCTTTATGACCGGAATCATGCTCGTGAGGTAGGTCTGATTGCTTCGTCTGCCGTTTTCCGGCAGCGACAGTATTGCGTGTTTTTGTTTCTCGTCCGTCTGCGCGATCCATCCGTCTCCCAGATGAATCATCATCACCTGAGAGCTTGTCGCCACAGCGGCGAGCAGCGTAGAGCCAACGTCCTTCAAATAGATATCTTCCGCCCAGCAATATTTATCCAGTGCCATGCGCACCGTCATCAGCACATGATAGCGCACGTCGGCATCCTCCATCGTTTGCCATTCCTCTGCCATCTGTGCGAGCGCCTGCGCCGTAACTTCTGCAGCAATGCGCGCGCCGTCCTCTGCTCTGGAGCAAGAGCCTGCGCCGTCTGCCAGAGCAATGGCGGTATTTTCCCCCCTGCACGCGAAGGCAATCGCATCCTGACACGCTTCCTCTCGTTCCTCGTGATAGCGTCCCGCTCTGCGCACGGCTGCGATCTCCCACTGTGTTACTCCTTCTTTGTTCATGTCTGTTCCTCCTCCGATTTCGTGTTTTCAGTATATCGCCTGCACATCCCATAATTTTTTTGAGAAAGAAAAAATGAAAATAGATGAAGTTTTCTGCACAAATTGTCAAAAAACAGGAAGTATTTCTTGAACTTATGTCGATTCTTGTTATACTGAAAATAACAAACGCAAAAAATCAACGCGAAAAAAAATCTGAGCAAAACGCCGTGGTACACTGAGAACAGAAACAATAAAGGAGGTTTTCTTATGAGTATTCATTCCGGATTGACCCCAAGCATGACACAAGAAATCCAAAAGATCTATGATGCTGAGACAGAGCATCTCGACTTTATGAGCTGGGATGATTTTTTCGACGCAATGGAACAGTTGTCGAAAGCATCTCCGGACAAGCAACTGGATATGCTCGGCGGTCTGCTGGTGCAAGAAAAGTTCCCAGCCTATCGCTATCTGACCTATGCTCTTTTGGAGCTTTCAGAATACAGTGATTTGAAGCTGGAGCCATTTCGTGAAAAAGCGAAGCAGGTTTTTGCGCAGGCTGAGGCCACGCAAGGCGCAAGTACGACTGAGAGATACCAGCAAGATCTTCTGCATTCTCTCACAGATTTTGTATTTGATACGCTTGTCCATCGCGGCTTCTCGACGGATGCAAAAAAGACAACAGTACACGCCTCCCTCTGGGATGACAAAAAAACTTGGACCAGAAAATCCTTATGCAAGACGTTATTTTCCGCGCAGTCTATGACGCGGGAAGCCTTTCTGACATTGAGCCTTGGTCTGGCGTTTGATGTTTCGTTCGTGCAGGACTATCTCAAGCGCGTGCTTCGTGAGCGGGAATTGGACATTTGGGACAGCAAAGAAGCTCTCGTTTTTGTCCTTCTCCAGCAGCCTAACCTTCCAAATCCCTATGCAGACTATCGTAAGCTGTTGGATACATACAACAATCTTACTCCTGTGGCAGTACAGTCCAACACGGAACAGCAGCAGACGCAGGAGATCAACGGCGTCGCCGAACGGATGGTTTATTTCCTCTCTTGCTTCCGGTCCGTCCCTCTGCATTCTCCCGAAATGGAGACGCTGCTCGCACAGCACAAGTATCTGGTCGAGCACAGGAATGAGAGAGCTGATTCTCATGAGCATCTACACACACCGGATCGCCTGTTCTGCGAGATGAGAGACAGCGTCGGGGAAAAGCTGAAAAAAATTGAGCTGCCTGCTGCCTCTGCCTACACAACAGGTGCAACAATTCAAAAAGGTACCCTAGGTACGCGGCTATACGGATTTCCGTACAAAAAAGAGCAGCTGTTTGATCAAGAACATCCCGTCAGCCATGAAGAACTTATAAAATTTGTCCGGCTTCTCGCCCCGATTCTTGAGGGAAAATGGCTGGACTCGTCACGGATGACCTTCATCTCTCAGGGAACAAGGCATGTTCGTCGAGACGAATTGATGACCATGGCCTTTTTGGATCGCGCGATGGAATTGGAAGCGGATATTAAAAAGCATCCCGACCTGCTGCTTGCACAACTCAACGGGGAAGATCTTTCTGTTGCGCTGGATAGCTTTTGTGATTACATGAACGAGATTCTGCATAAGGCAGGATTCGATGAATTATACTGCGGTAATCCGTACGACGTTCTGCTGATGTATCTGTCTGTTTTAGATACACCGTTTTGCTCGTATAGTTATATTTTTTCCATCTTTATGGACATCAAAAAGGAAATAACCTCATGAGTTTATACGATGAACTGCCTACACCAGCTGCCCCTCTGACGGGACAGCTGGTTCACGAGCCATATCGCATCGTGGTGGAAGAAAAGATCAGCCGCGGCGCCAGCAACATCTGCTATGCTGTCAGAGTATATACCGGCGAGTCCGATACTGTCGGAAAGCCCATGATCCTCAAAGAGTTCTACCCGATCAGCAATGACGAAGAATTCTATACCACGCGCGATGCACAGCAGCAGCTGCACTTTTTATTTTCTCGCGAGGACAGCGAAATCCGGTTAAAAGAAGCCGTTCGCAGACAGCGAGAGGCCGTCAAGAACGCCTATGCATTACAGGAGACACTATCCAACAACCGGCAAACGACCGGCGTCACCGTGTACCCGATTGCGGCATGGGGCGACGAAGAACAGCTCACGTACTACACACTCCACAAAGCCGATTGGGGAGACAGCTTGGAAAAAGAGCCGCCGAAAAATCTTCGAGAGATTCTGCGTGTCATGTATTCCGCGGCGGATTCTGTTGCCCGCATGAATGCGCAGGGCTACGTACATGGAGACTTGAAACCGGAAAACCTGCTGTGGGTGGATCGCGGCACAGCGTCCTCTCACATCGTTCTGTTTGATTTTGATTGCTCCTTCGACTACAAAAACCGGAAGTATCCTGACATTCCGCGCTGCACGCCGGGCTACACAGCCCCGGAGCTTCGCTCAGATAGAAATAACCCAAGAGCCGTTTTTCGCCCCTCTCTGGACGTCTATGCGCTTGGCTGCATCCTGTTCCGCCTGATTTTCGACGGAGACTATCCAACAGAAGCAGACGAAAACAGCCGCAGTCCGGAAGATGCTCCCCTTGCCTCCCGTCTGAAAGAGAAATGCAACACAAACAAGGATTGGAGAGGAATGCTGTCCGAACAGCAGCAGCGGCAGCTCGCTGCCATTCTTTGGCGCAGCATTCGCAATGAGCGCGATCCGCGCTTTCTCGGACGCTATGGCTCTCCCTCTGCACTCGCCGCCGCACTCGGCGACCTGCTGGACAACTTGGGCATTCGCCAGCTTCCGGCAGACCATGTGAGCCGTGCCAGCTACACCATGCTGTCCGCAGAGATCATTGACAAGTATCCGCTGTACCGCTACAAGAAAGCAGACACGCCGTTTTTGGATGTCGTGCTCGCCGGCATTTCTCCGATGCGTGACGCCTTTCTGGAACACCTGCTCTCCGCTTGCCAGATGCTCGATACGACGCTGCGCGTGCACATCATCTCCCCGCATGTCCAAGACTATCTCAACCAGATTTTGTGTACGTATCCGGCACTCGGAAAAGTGGTGAATATGACGCTGGACGACAAGCCGTACTGTGGAGAACATTACGCGCCTGATGATACATCCATTGTCACAGAGAAACTTGCTGAGCTGTATTTCTGCGATGCACCGGCGACAGCAGACGGCATCTCTGCTTGCTTAAACGGCGCGGAAGCGGATTATTACCTGCTTGTGGATACGGACACCGACCAGAATTATCTGGCTGCTGAGCAGCTGGCAGCACAGAGGACCGCTTCCGCTTTCATCGGATACACGGACGGCAGGGGAGACGGTTTCGGTCTGCGCGATCTGTCTAAACCGGACACTTCGCCCATCGGCTGCAACGAGCGCTTTTCTGTTTCCGAGCAGGCATTCCAGTCTTCCATCGTAGAGCGCGCCTTTCAGGTGCATCGCCATTATTCCGACGCGAATGCAGACGAGCAGCGCCTGCGTCAGGAATTCTTGGCATCCGATGCATATAATCAGAGCTCCAGTATTCGAGCGGCGCTATCGCTGTCGTATGAAGCATTTTCCATCGGCTGCGATCTAAAGCAAAAGCAGGGGATACAGACATGGAATCTCCGCATCTCCGAAAAAGGGGAAGCCTATCGCAGGCTGCTTTGGCTGGAGCACCGTGCTTGGTGCGCATTCATGGTCATGCAGGGATATACCCAGCCTTCTCGGGAGCAAATTCGTGCGTACGCCTTTCGCAACGACAACGATCAAAAGAACACGAGAGAAAAGCTGCATCCTTGTCTTTGTCCGAGCCGCGCCAACGGCTTGGAACTGCCGCCGCCGGAGCATCCGGACTGGGACAGCGAAGCGGCAGAATCTCAATATGACCCGCTCGACCGCTTCTCTTTGTTTTTTCATCGGCTGTGTGCAGACAAATGTACATCGACCAACATGCAGCCGCTCCTGATCGCCATGGCCGCTTACGCTGAGACAGACAAAGAAAAAGCCTTTGTCTCCGCTCTGCAAAACGCCTGCGCCGCCATGCTGAGCGGAACCAACAAGCTGTGGGATGATTTGCAGCCACCGGCTCTTTCCAGCGATACGCTCGCCAAGCTGTTTGATGCGCTGACGGCAGAAAGCAAATTTTTGCACGAATACAATCGGTATCGTGACTTTAAGAAGTCCGATGAGGACATCCTGAAAGCGGCATCTGTCATCTTCCAAAAAAATAACTTCTGTTCATGATGAACGTAAGTGGAGAATACAAGGCGTTCCTTCTCCCCCGAAACACCCCTAAAAAATTTTTTTCATTTTCCTGAAAAAAAAGCTTGCGTTTTTGAAAAAGTCATAGTATAATAATCGAAGAGAATAAGTGTATAGAAAACACGTTGTGTAACGAGGAGATAGAAGCACTCGTTATGCAGCGTGTTTTCACTTTGTCCGGATATTTTTATTGAACTCTTCCGTTTATTGTTAACAGAAAGAAAAACAGCACAACAAGCCACACGAGAAGTGTACCCTGACTTCCTCGTGTGGCTTGTTTTTATATCTGTAAAATTTTCTGTGTTTTATCGAGACCTATAGGTATAGAATCCCCGCAGCTGCTGGCATAGGCTGTCCAGTAAGGCCTCATCATGCTCATATGTATGCCAAATATACTGCACCGCTATCCGTTGAGAGAGCGGCGTCAGCTGCTCAAAGGTATCATTCCACCAGTCAATCAATTCTCCACGGCGTATAGCGGCGAGCAGCAACTGTATCTCATCCATAGCGACATAGCGCGCTCCAATAGTACCTGCTTTACGTAAACCGACTTGATACAGGCAGGCAAGGACATAATGCTTCCGATTTTGAATATTTTTCCGTTCTCGAACCTTATCTAGAATCTTCGTGACATCTTCACGAGACAACTTGAATAGAGCCTCTTTGCACGCTTCCGGTGTCACAGGCTCATTGTCAATATAAACGGTCTTTTCCTCGCAGACGACATCACAGATGGCATCTGTCACTTCTTTTGCTTCTTCCGGAGAGAAATCCTCGCTGAGTGTATCCTCTTCAACCATATCCATAACAACCACGCGGCAAGCGTCTTTTTCCAGCTCTTCGCTCTGTACATCGGATAAATCGCTGCTCGAATTGGCAACAGACATCAAGGTAACGCCCTTGCGCAGTTCTTCTTCACGGACATAGCGCGGCTTACCGTCTGCGTCTGCAATCGGCTCTTGAAATACCACATATTCGCTCCGAATACGCAGATTTCGCTTGTTTAACACGTCTACGCGGACAACAAAGCCTTTTTGCATGAGCTCATCCATACAATGTTTGATACAGCCGATAGATTCTTTGAACATATGAGAGATGCCTTTTAATGTCATCGTCCACCGGTCGTTTTCCGAAGTCGGCGTATACGAGCTGTCACGCTGACCAAGCAGGTAGGTCATCAGTGTGATTGCTTTCATAGAAAGTATTTGTCCCTGAAATAGGCTGTTCGGAACCTTCGTGTATCCACCGCGATATTCTGTTCGATTGACTGTCAAATTTACTGCTACACCCATGATGGTACCTCCGTATCGGAATCATCGCACAAAAAAAGTGCTGTTATTTCTTAACAACACTTCGATGCAATTTTACGATACAAAAGGTGATAAAACAAGAGGATAGAAGCTGATACAAGTTATACCTTTGTATAAAAACGGAATTGCAGAGAATAAGAGTATATTAAGAAATATCGTCCGGTATAAATATTTATACTGTCATTATACAGAACGTCTAATGACTTGTCAAATTTTTCTTTTCTTTTTTTTAGCTAGCAATGATCATCTTTTATAAATTATAAATATTATATTTCTTAGTCTTATATCTAAATAGTATTATATATGTACGGCTTTTCGTAATTTCGATTTCCGTAATTTCGGTTTCCGAAACTACGGAAATCGAAACGACGGGCGTCGTGGAATATCGAACACTTTTTCACGCAATAAAAATCTTTTTTGCGGCTATTTGTTGACGAATAACGAACAAAAAGTATATAATGAACGCAGAAAGAGGTGATTTTCATGGCAGATAATACGAAGCTGGCAGCCGAGAAGCAGCCGGTTGAAGGATATAGCAAAATCGGACGCGAAAAGAGAAATTGTTTGGTGATCGCGTTTTCCAACCAAAAAGGCGGCGTAGGGAAGTCAACTTCCGTTGTGGCGGCGGCTGGCTGCCTGACAAAGCGCGGATATTCTGTTTTGGTCGTCGATACGGACCCGCAGTCGACCGCCTCTTCGTATCTGGTGCCTGATTTTGAAGAGCAGGAAGAGGGGAGAGAGGCATCGCTGTATCATCTCATCATGGACGAGAATCTCAGTGTGCCGGACAGCATTGTCCATACAGCGTCCGGCGACTTAATTACCGCCTCGTTTCTGCTCTATGACATGGATCGGCTGGGCGTCGGAACCTCTGCCATCAAAGAGATTGTGGACGAAGTGCGTGAGCGGTATGATTTTGTTCTGATCGACACGCCGCCGAATTTGGGTTGGCTGCAAACAGCAGCACTCGAAGCGTCAGACTATATCGTCATTCCGACCAAGGCGACGGCGCAGAGCATTCGCGGCATACCGACGCTGTTTGACACCGTGTACTACGTCCAGAACACCAATCCGGATTTAACCGTCTTGGGCTTCCTGATTACCATGTCCAATAAGCGTGTGCTCGCTTGCCGAGCCATCGCGGAAGAATTGGAAACCATTGCCCAGCAAGTCGGCTGTCAGGTATTCCCGGCGTGGATTCGGCTGGCAGAGGGGCTGTTTGGCGAGTCGGAAGCCATGCACACCAATATATTCCGGATGCACCGAAAAAATAACGCATTGAAAGACTATGAGGCCTTTGTAGATGCCTTGCTTGAGGAGGTAAACTAACCATGGCGCGAGGAAAGAAAAAATCTATCCCGACAGGGGGAACGGCGCGGCGCATTCAGGATCAGCGCAACCGTTCCACACAGAACATTTCTCTGGACAAACTGATTCCATATCATCGAGAAAGCATCAACGGCAATCCGGTATTCCATGATTACGCAGACGAAAAACTGGAACAGCTGGCGGACAGCTTGGAACGGGACGGACAGGTAGAAAATATCATCGTGTTCCCGTCTGAACAGCAGCCGGGAAAGTATGAAGTGCTGTCCGGAAAGCAGCGAACCCGCGCGGCACGCCTGGTTCGGCAGAGACACCCGGAGAAAAATACGCTTCGTGCTACTGTTTTGGATTTACAGTCTGTAAAGGCCAACACCTTTGCACTGGGCGATTTGACCTATGTTTTGACCAATGTGCACCGCAGAGACAAATTATTGTTCTCAGAATTGGGGATGGCGTTTGAAATGCAGTTTCAGGCGGAAAAGCATCAGGGAAAAAAGGTAAAAGATAGTAAAGATACGCTAACAAAATTGGCGGAGCAGAACCAAACTTCTCCGTCCTTTGTCAAGTGTGTGCGGCGGTTTATTCCATCGGTAACGATTCCTGAAATCATTGATTTGGTAGATAAAGGCGTTCTCCCGATGAGCACAACAGCACAAACGTTGACGTACATGAATCAGGCGAGTCAAAAAGCGGTGATCGATGCTGTCAGACTGGCGAGTCAGAAAATAAACTGTCCATTTGAAGCGCACTGCAAGAGAGCTCTGTGCAATATGGTAATGCGCGGGCTGAAAAGTATCTATGACGCACAGATCGGTGAAATGGATGATCCGGAAGCGAATGTATTTATCGAAGATCATTTTGAAGACCGTTTTATCGATTTTGAACCGAAAGTCGAATTCAAAGCGCCGACCAGAAAAACTTTGCAGCAGGTCATCCCAGAGGAGCTATGGAGCGACCGAAAAGCCGCTTCGGAATATCTTGTCAACGCGATGGACGAGCTCAAGCGGTATAAAGAAAAGTATGGAGAGCTGTAAAGGAAAATAAGACGATGTACGATGCATTTATTAGCTATCGGCGCGACAATGGCTTTTTGATGGCGCAGGTGATTCATGACCATCTGGAAGAGAGGGGCATCCACTGTTTTCTTGACCTAGAAGAATTGCAATCAGGAAAATTCGATGAAAAGATCTATGATTCGATTCAAGACAGCCCGAACTTTATTTTGATTTTACAGCCCGGAGCGCTGGATCGGTGCGTTGATGAAAAAGATTGGGTTAGAAAAGAGATTCTTGCGGCCGTAGAGAAAAACAAGAATATCATACTTGTTTTATGCGATGGATTTCATTGGCCGCAGCATATCTATTCTGAGCTGCCGGAACAAGTGGTAAAGCTAGAAAATAAGAATGCTGTGAAGTCAAGCCAAGACTATTTAACAGCTATGATACAGAAACTGATTGATTTTATGGTAGAGATAAAATCGGTTCGTATGCTTGCCAATAGATTTGATACGATAGACGATCATATATCAGAGAAAAAATATTTTTTAGAAAGCTGTACGGAAAAGATTCAGCGCGTGGACATGGCCTTCCATGCCGGTGCGCAATGGCATTGGGATCCGACCGGAGACAGGACCGATATTTTGTATGATCTGTTAGAGGCTGGTGTGCAACTCCGTGTTTTGCTTAATACGCAGGCCACAGCTGCATTGTTGGCAGATCATATGAGAAATCCTCGGCAAAGGTATCGGACGTTTTCGGAATGCATATCCGATTGGAAAGATTTTGCGAACCGATTCCCAGAGCAGATAGATGTGAGAGTATCTGCTCTTCCGATTTTGAGAAGATATTATCAAATTCATTGTGAAGATGAAACGTGTGATACAATAAATGTCGCGCATTATACGTATACCAATACAAAAATGGAACGAAATTTTCAGTCCATTTTTGGCGTAACTTCTCCCTATTTTCAACTGTACCAGTCAGAATTTACATACTTATGGGAACAAGCAGCTCCTGTTTAGAGTATGATATGCGAACTCCCCCAGAGGCAACAACCTCTGGGGGAGTTTTTGTATGTACTCACAGCTCGCTGAGCAAACCGAGCAAGTATTGTTCTTCCTCATCATCTACGGAACCGGTTTGAATCAGTGTGCGGGCGATGTTCTCCGCCTTAGCGCAGTGAACAATGCTCTGCGGGTCGTACCACTCCGGCAGCTGGGACAGGGTGTTCAACGCCTTGGCTTGCGTCTGCGCCGCGCCGCGCGATACGGTAATTCCCAGAGTGACAATGGCGATGCACAGCTCGTTATCGTAGCAGTCTGCTGTAGAAATTAACTGCATCACATCGTCTGCGACTTGCTCGACAGGCAGGGAACAGGTATCTGCATGGTGCAGAACGAGACCCAGCGCACGCAGAGAATTTTGCACGCTGTTTCCGGTCTCCCAATCAAAGAGAAATTGGTCATAAATCCATGCTTCCTGTACACCGGCGTGGCCAAACGCCTGAAGCAGCGCCGAGCGGTATTTTGGATACTCGCACAACGGCAGCAGCTTTTCACCGTCTGCCGGAGTACCAACTACACCCAATGTGTAAATCGCTTCGATGTTAGCGTTTACAGCTTCGCCGCCGACGCCCCAGCCGGCAAGCTCTGTGCGCAGAACATCCAGACAGATGCGGCTCAGTTCCTGACGCTCTGTGTCTGTCCAATAAGCACTCAGCTTGCGGGCAATCGGCAGGCAGTTTTTAAGCAGCGTCGGCACTGGATTCGACTTGAGCAGCTGCAGCATACCCTTGGAAAAATCCTGTGGGTTGGAGCAACTCATAATAAGCCGCTTGCTGGTGCGCACGCGCTCTGTCGCCGCTTTGCTGCGTCTGCGGTCGCGCAGCATCTGAATCGCCTGCTGGAGGATACACAGCTCGTTGGCAGCATTCAATCGGCTTCCGGTCGGCGGCAGCAGCGTTTTCTTGGTGGTCTGTTTGCCGGTTTTCGGCTCGTCTCCGACAGAGATCGCCGTTGTGCCGATGCAGCGGCCGTCAATCCACGCCTCAAAAGAGAGCAGGCTGTTGCGGCTCAAGGTAAAGCGGATGCTGACCGCCGTTTCGGTCGAAAAGCTCTGCGGCAGCTGCACGTGACCGACAGCGATGGTTTTATATTCTGCGGTCGTCTTTTGGCGGATGGGAATGTCCAAGCGCGTTGTCTTTGCCGGAAGGCAAAAACCGGAAATCAGCTCCGAGGTATAGGGAAGCTCCTGACCGCTGTGCGCCAGCTCCTGCACGGCACCGCCGCGCAGACCCAGATACAGCGTGTCGTTGAGCACGCTTCCCGTGGAGCGAATGCCCGTTGTCTGAACAGGAATCGGGCTGTTTGCCGCAAAGATCTGCGGCTGCTCGGCGGAAGTCTGCTGCATAAAGCTCTGGTGTGAGGACAGGTACGAGGCGTTCTGCTTGAGGTAGTAGTGATAGACGGCCGCACCGCGGGCGACTGCTTTATCCGGATCGTTGCTCTTGATCGGACGGAATCCGAAAAAGCGTTCCAGACGATCTTCGATGAGATACAGTCTGCTCATGCCGCCGTTGAGGATGACGGCACCAATCTGCGGTTTGCCGCCGAGCTTGTCCGCGGCTTTGGCGAGGACATCGAGAATTGGAGCGATGATTCCGGCATCTTGCGCCTGACCGGCGCGGGTATAGTCGTCAAAGGCATAGGCTTCACCGAGCAGGGGCTGCAGGCAGGCTTCAAATTCTGCCAGCGTCATGCTGTTGTCGCTGGCGAAGCCGTTGGGCATCTCGCCGCCCCAGTCAAAGATCGTGTCCTGCGGAACGATTTTGTCGTAGGTGCGCCATTCCGCCACGCGTTCGCTGATGTCTTGCTTGAGCTCCTCTGCGTAATGCATGAGGCTTCCCATCAGCTGTTCCTTGCTGTCGGCGATGCGGGCAGCGAAGGACGGGCCTTCCATGCTGTAATCATCGAGATATTTTTGATACAGCTGCTGTGCCAGTGCGCGGTCAAAGGTATCTCCGGCAATGGTGCAGTAGCGATTGATGGCGATAGGATGAATATCAAATAATTCACGATATTCAGTGTTTCTGCAAATATTGTGCAGCGTGATGTCCAACGTGCCGCCGCCAATATCAAAGACAAGCACGTTTTTAGGAGTGTCGAAATCGACCGGCAGACGGATTTCTCCGTTCTGCACGCGGTTGATGACATCGTAGACTACGGCTTCCGGCTCTGTCAGAAGCATTTCCTCTGTGGCGGTCAATCCGCTCAGCTGGGCGGCGCGGAGCGTCGCCTGTCGCTGTGCCGCGTTGAAGCAAGCGGGAATGGTAATCACGGCGTCCGTGATGCGCTCTCCTTCCTGCCGTTCTACATCGCGGCGGATGTGTTCCAAAATTCGCGCGGAGACCTGCTCCGGCGTTTGGTCCGGGTAGTCTGCCTTCCAACCCGAAATGCTGACGCGGCTTTCTCCCATTTGAGATTTGATGGAGCAGGCGACCGCGAACGGCTGCGTCAGCGCAAGCCGCTTGGCAAAGTCGCCGACATACGTATCATACGTTCCATCGTTTTTCTGGCAGTAAGCGACGTTGGACGGCAGCAGAGGGCGGCGCGCCGTGCGCGGCTGCCGCCTGGAAAGGTCGATGCAGCGGGAAAGTTCTTTCACCGGCGTGTCGATTCTGCCGTTTTGTGTGCTGACGATGGCAGCAACGCTGTTTGTCGTGCCCAAGTCAATGCCCAGATACAGTTCGTTTCGGTTCGTCATGATGCAACTTCCTCCTTTTATACTTCGCGGATGCGCGGCTGTGCGAGCACCATATCCTTTTCTTTGATCTCCCATCCGGGGGAGACAATCTCAACGCGCTTGACCTCTCGGCTGTCGGAGAACGGAGAGCCTTCATATTGATATTTCGCCGCTTGCTCCGCCGTGACATCCAAGCAAATGCCGCTCTCAGTAATCGCTGTGACGCCGCAGTCCTCGATAAATTCGTGCAGGCGGCGAACCAACGTCTGCATGCTGCGGATTTCTACCGGGATGCGGACATTTCCGCGGCGCATCCGCTGGAATCCCTGCGATGCCGCTGCCATTTGATCCAAAATATAGCCGTATTCCGCCGCGTTGAGCTGGGAAATGAAATCCTCTTCGATCTGCTGTCGGCTTTCCTCCAGCTGGATGTCAAAGCTTTCCTGCAGGTCTGCCAGCAGCTTCTTGGTGCGAGAGAGAGAGGCGCGCAGCGCATCAATTTCCTGCTGCTTTTCGTCTAAAACCGCAGCGTCCGACGGCGCAGGCGCGAGCTGGTCAACAAGGAAATCCAACGCCTCTCGAGAAAAATCCTTGTTCATGCGCAGGATGCAGTCGGCGGCAGGGGAGCGGGACAGCTGGTTGCTCTGCCGGAGCATAGAGAGCAGAACCAAGCGTTTGAAGTTGGGATGCTTGTGCGCGAGCTGCAGCTGGGTCTGCGCCTTTTTGCTGCCTGCCAGTGCGTGCAGCAGGACTGCTGCCGCGTCGTTGGCGGCGGAGAGAAGCTCTTCCCGTTCTTCCGCGTGTGCCAGACGGCATAGGCGGAGCATCCGGATGACACCGTCCCCGTTGAGTGTTTTTCCGTTGTGCAGAGCGCCGTATCGAGCGGTAAATTGCTCTCCGATCTCTCTCGGTTCCAGCTTCGGATTGGCGGAGCACAGAAGCAGCATCCGGTTTTCATCCGTGAACGGATTGCGCTGCTGTGAGCTGATTTCTTTCATGCCAGCGTCGATGCGCTGCATCAGGTGATCTGGAATTTTCACCTGCATGTGTGCGTTGATTTTCATACGTACCTCCTTATTTTCGGTCGAAATTTGTGTATACCTGCTCTTGTTTGGGGCAAAGAATCGTGGTTTGCGGAAAATGATTTTGCAGAGAATCGGCCTCTGCAAACGGGCTGTCCGGCGCGTGAACCAGATAGACAGTCTGCGGCTGCAAGCGGGTCAGCAGCGTGAGATCGTCTCCGAATGTCCCATGCAGGGAAAAATCTGCTTGGATGAGCGGCAATCCGCGTATCGGTCTGCCGCTCAGGCAGATGCCGTCCGCTTTGCCGCCGGGCGGCAGGCGGCGACAATTTTGGGTGAGAATCGGCACGCCGACATAGGACATGCGCTCCGCAAGGGAGTAAATCGCATCGTCCAAAAACATCGGGGCAAAAATACCTGCCTGTTTGAACAGCGCGGCCAATTCGATGCCCTTCGTGAGTTGGCGCACCTGAATCTGCAGCGGTGTGCCGCTTGCGGCGTGATCCTGCACCCGATGCAGGATGGAAATCAGCGTGTTTTTTGGGCGATAGGTCGGGTGCTTGGCGTGAAGGCCGTTGAGAATGACAACATCCGGCTTGACCCAGTCGGGGAGCTGCAACCCGGCGGTCAGGATGGTGCGATCCAGCATATAATCGCCGGTGTAGAGCACGCTGCCCTCTGCGGATTGGAGATAAATCGCCGCGCTGCCCGGCACGTGTCCCGCTTCAAACAAAGTCACAGAGACCGAACCCAGAGAGAACGTCTGGTGATAGCTGACGGGCTGAATCCGGTCAATGGCGGCAGAAACCGCGTATTTCTGCTTAAAATCCGACAGCATATCCTCGGTCTCGCAGTAGAACAGGCGGTCGAACAACAGATGGTCGGCAAGCTCCTTGGTCAGGCGTGTGGCGAACACCGGCGTATCTGGCGCGGCGCTTGTAATCTCATCCATGGCGGCGATGTGGTCAAAGTGAGCGTGAGAGAGCAGGATGCCGTCCAGCTGTCCCAACGACTGCAGGCAGCCACTGGTGAGCAGACTGCCGAATGCAGGAGAGAATACCTGACTGCGGCTGCGGCAGATGCCCTTTCCGCAATCCAGTAGCAGCTTTGTGCCGTCCAATTCGACATAGTAGCTGGACGCGCCGACGTAATCGGTGCCGCCGAGTGCGAGAAACTTCATAGACGATCCTCCTTTGGGTATACGGTGGCTTTTTCTTTGCGTCTATTGTACTCGACAAAAAAACAGAGATTTTTTTGAAGAGGAAAAAACAGCAAATTGCATCGTGGTATGATAGAATCAAAGAAAGACGAAAGGGGATGCGGGTATGACAACGATCCACATATTTCTCGGTTCTTCGCTGGAAGAACTGCGGTTGGACAGAGAGGCT
>NZ_JBNMHC010000004.1:0-21255 GCF_050872565.1 Butyricicoccus sp.
CTCGACCTTTACCGGACGGAAGGTGCCCAGACCGACATGCAAGGTAACATAAGCGATATTTACGCCCATATCCTTAATTTGTTGGAGCAGTTCCGGCGTAAAGTGCAGACCGGCAGTCGGTGCAGCGGCAGAACCCGGGGTTTTGCTGTAGACAGTCTGATAGCGTTCCGGATCTTCCAGCTTTTCCTTAATATACGGCGGAAGCGGCATCATGCCCAACTCTTCCAGAATTTCCAAGAAAATGCCTTCGTAATGGAAACGAATCAGACGATTGCCGCCATCCGGCAGAATGTCCTCAACAGTAGCGGTCAACTTGCCTTCGCCAAAGCTCAGCTTTGCGCCGACACGGCATTTCTTGCCCGGACGGGTCAAACATTCCCATACGCCATCGCCTTTATCCGTCAGCAGAACCAGTTCAATCGGATAACCGGTGTCTTCGCGGACGCCCAGCAGACGTGCCGGAATGACGCGGGAGTTGTTGAGTACTAGCGTATCGCCAGCGCGTAAATACTCTGGCAGATTGTAGAAATGACGGTGTTCAATGGCACCAGTGTCCTTGTTCAGTGCCAGCATACGAGAGGAATCTCGCTTGTCGAGCGGTGTCTGTGCAATCAACCGCTCTGGCAGATCGTAATAAAAATCACTTGTTTTCATAATTTTCGGCGCGAATACAGCGCACCAGCCTCCTTATCCCCGTTCAGCAGGTTTCTCCTGCCCGGAATGATACGGATAATATCATAGCGGATACCAAACGGAAAATCAAGAGTAATAGCGTACAAAAAGAATTGACACGCAAGTTTTGTCATGATAGGATGAAAATATATATTAGAAGGGATTTGAGGGCGGAACGGGCAGCCGCCACCCGCTGCATTTTGCAGTTGTTTGGAGATGAGGGAAATGTCACCCCACCAATTCCCGCCGGAACTGAGAGCAGATGTGTATGCATCTGCTCTTTTCTGTTTGTTTTTGTTGGTAGAAATAACTGAGAGGGGAAAATGTCCCACGCCCTCTCTGTCGCTGCGCGACATCTCTCCCAGAGGGGGAGACAAGTTTAGATTGTGCGTAAGAGCAAAAGCCTTCCTCCTTGAGGAAGGTGGCGCGGCGTCAGCCGTGACGGAAGGAGTAGCACGTGAGCAAATCTGCATTAGAGTCACTCTAATTCGTCGGGGAAAATCGGCTGCTCCCTCAGTCTACGCCTGCGGCGAATCCAGCTCCCTCAAAGATGGAGCCTTCTTGGCTCTCCCTCCGGGAGAGCTGGAATTTGCATAGCAAATGACTGAGAGGGCAGAAATCTAACAGGTTCGTATCCGGTAAATCTGAGAGGATTTGTAACTGGTACAAGCCCTCTCTGTCGCTTCGCGACATCTCTCCCGGAGGGAGAGACAAGTTTAGATTGTGCGTGAGGGCAAAAGCCCTGTTTTTACTATACCAGATGATAGTGTTCAATCAAATACTTTACATTGGGATCCTCTGCGCCGTATTTATAGCGCATCACATCTGCAAGTGTGTATGCTATATCCGCGAGATCAGCGCTTGCAAAGGTATTGGCTAAATCAGAAGAACAAAGATAAAATTGTGCGCAATGTATTTTATCTGCGAGCTTGTCAAAAATATAGTAATCGTCACTATTGCGTTCTAATGTCACGGTATGCACCCTCTCTTATATACGTGTAATACACATAGTATACGTGCGATTGATAATGTTTGTCAAGTTTGTTTTTGTATAAACTAAGCCTAGGAGGCGGAGCTTATGCAGAAGAAAAAAGAAATCAATATAGAAGTAGGACACAGAATACAGCTATCTCGTGAGCGTGCAGGGTATACGCAGGAACAATTTGCTGAATTAATAGATGTAGGTGTACAACACGTATCGAATATTGAGCGCGGGGCGGTTGGCATCTCCTTGACAGCACTCAAAAAGACCTGCGAGATTTTAGGCGTATCCGCAGATTATTTGCTGCTCGGCGGGAATGCATCGGAAGAGGGGAATCTCCTGCTGCGGCAGCTGCGCGAGCTTCCGGTCGATCAGGGCGTTCTGGTGGAACGCGGCATTTCCCAATTGCTGTCCGCGCTGGAGCTTGCGAACGAGAATAGAGAATAATGCACATGCCACTTTTGCGGCATGGCGGCAATTTGCGGGCTGATGTTAGGAGAAAGACACTTGTTCATGTGGAAAAAACAAAATCGCACGAAAGAATGGCAGGAAAATCCTGTCGTTTTGTGCGCTTTCCTCATCGAATCGCCTTGACAAAGCAAATTGTCCCGTGCTAAAATGAAAAAAGCATAAATTGTCTAGTACGATTGAGGCGCGGCCGACATAAGTATGGTTCAAGAGAAGGCGAATCCTTCTGTGAAAGGGCTGGAAAGGGGAAGGCCGCCGAAGAGGATGCCAGATTCGCGGGTATCTGTCTGGACGGGCACGAGAACATCTGTCCGGCTGTCACCGGTTCGCCCGTGATGCGCTATCGCTACTTTGCGCTGCTGCAAGGCAGTGAGCCATTTCGCATCATCGGCCGGTTGTTCACCGACCGATTTTTTATTGCAAACAGGACAATATCGGGGACAGCTTGTGCTTTGATTGGTATATGTCATTTTGAGCAATTGCTTTTCAGGAGGAAATAACAACGATGAAGAATTACAAAGTCGGCATTATCGGCGCAACCGGCATGGTTGGTCAGCGCTTTGTGACCCTGCTCGCAAATCACCCGTGGTTCACCATTACGGCTATGGCAGCAAGCGGCCGCAACAAGGGTAAGACCTACGCAGAGGCTGTAGAAGGCCGCTGGAAGATGACCACCCCGATGCCGGAGAGCGTAAAGGACATGGTTCTGTACGACGCAGAGAACGACGCGGAGGAGTTTGCTTCCAAGGTTGACTTCACTTTCTGTGCAGTAAACATGAAGAAGGACGTTATCCGTGCTCTCGAAGAGAAGTACGCAAAGCTGGAGTGCCCGGTGGTATCCAACAACAGCGCACACCGCTTCACTAAGGACGTTCCGATGATTATTCCGGAAGTTAACGCTGAGCATGTCAAGATCATTCCGGCGCAGCGCAAGCGTCTGGGCACCAAGCGCGGCTTCATCGCTGTTAAGTCTAACTGCTCGATCCAGTCCTATGTTCCGGCACTGACCGCTCTTCAGCAGTTCGGTATCGAGAAGGTTGCTGTTTGCACCTATCAGGCAATTTCCGGTGCTGGCAAGACCTTTGAGACCTGGCCGGAGATGGTTGACAATGTGATTCCGTACATCGGCGGCGAGGAAGAGAAGTCCGAGAAGGAGCCGATGAAGGTTTGGGGTTCTGTTCAGGGCGATGAGATCGTAGCGGCTTCCGAGCCGGTTATCTCCGCACAGTGCCTGCGCGTACCGGTAAGCGATGGCCACACCGCTGCTGCTTTCGTGAAGTTCAAGAACAAGCCGACCAAGGAGCAGATTCTGGAAGCTTGGGCCAACTACAGCGGCCGTGCACAGGAGCTGAACCTGCCGAGCGCACCGAAGCAGTTCCTGCACTACTTTGAAGAGGACGACCGTCCGCAGGCTCGTCTGGATCGCAATCTGGAGGGCGGCATGGCTGTTTCTATCGGCCGTCTGCGCGATGACGTGATCTTTGATTATCGTTTTGTCAGCCTGTCTCATAACACTCTGCGCGGTGCCGCTGGCGGCGCTGTTGAACTGGCAGAGCTGCTGTGTGCTGAGGGCTACATGGACTAAGTCGTCTCTGATTCTGAGACAGAGATATATGGTTTGATTGGAGGGAAAACCTATGAAGAAGCCGATTTTTACCGGCGCTAACGTTGCTATTGTGACTCCTATGACGGAGACCGGTGTCAATTATCCGGAATTCCGCCGCTTCATTGATGACCAGATCGCTCGTGGTATTGATTCCATTACCATCTGCGGCACGACGGGTGAAGGCTCGACCTTGACCGACAAGGAGCACAAGGAAGCCATTCAGTTCTGTATCGACCATGTCAATGGCCGTGTTCCGGTTATCGCAGGTACCGGTTCCAATGACACAAGATATGCCATTGAGCTGGGCAAGTTTGCCTCGCAGGCAGGCGCAGATGGTCTGCTGACCGTTACCCCGTACTACAACAAGACCACCCAGCAGGGTCTGATTAAGCATTTCTATGCGCTGGCTGATGCAACCCCGACTCCGATCGTTGTTTACAATGTACCGAGCCGTACTGGTATGACCATTAAGCCGGAGACCTATTTTGAACTGTCTAAGCATCCGAACATCAATGGTGCGAAGGAAGCATCCGGCGATTTCTCTCTGCTGGCAGAGGCAATGCGCCTGTGCGGTGACAACCTGAACTTCTGGTCCGGCAACGATGATATGATCGTTCCGCTTATGGCTATGGGCGGCAAGGGTGTCATTTCCGTTCTGGCAAATGTTGCTCCGGATGTTGCACACAACATTGCACAGCTGTGCCTGGATGGCAAGTATGCAGAAGCACGCGAGATGCAGATTAAGTATCTGGATCTGATTAACGCTCTGTTCGTAGAGGTTAACCCGATTCCGGTCAAGATGGCAGTCCGTATGCTGGGCTGGGATGTCGGCGAGCTGCGTATGCCGCTGTGCGACATGAGTGCAGAGCATACAGAGATCCTGCGCAAGGCAATGACCGAAGCAGGCTATGCACCGGTAAAGTAAGGAGATAAAAAGGATGTTGAAAATCGGACTTTGCGGCTGCAATGGCCGCATGGGCAAGGTCATTACTGATATTGTCTCCAAGAAAGAAAACATGCAGATCGTGGCAGGTTTTGATGCCTATACACAGAAGCTGGCAGATTATCCGGTCTATGCAGACCCGCATGAGTTCACCGGCGCCTGCGATGTCATCATTGATTTTTCCAATGTATCCTCGCTGGATATGCTGCTGGATTACTGCGTCAAGACCAAGACGCCGGTTATCTTCTGCACAACCGGCTATGACAAGGAACAGCTGGCAAAGATTCGTGAGGCTTCTGCGACAATTCCGGTATTCCGTTCCGGCAATATGTCCATCGGCATCAATCTGATGATGGATTTGCTGCGTAAGGCAGCAACCGTTCTGGGTGACGGCTATGATGTGGAAATCACAGAGAAGCATCACAACCAGAAGCTGGATGCTCCGTCCGGCACCGCTTTGATGCTGGCTGATGCAGTCAGTGAAGCACTGCCGTATGACGCAGAGTATGTCTATGACCGTCATGAGCGCCGCATGAAGCGTCCGCAGAATGAAATTGGTATTCATTCGGTACGCGGCGGCACCATTGTTGGCGAGCACGAAGTACTGTTTGCCGGCCGTGATGAGCTGATTGAAATTCGTCACGTGGCACTGTCCCGTGAAGTATTTGCAGTCGGTGCAGTGGATGCAGCTGCATTCCTCGGCACACAGAAGCAGCCGGGCATGTATGACATGTCGGATGTCATTGCTGCAAAGTAAAAATACAAAAGAAAGTCCTTCTTACCGTGCCATGTGCGCGGTAGGAAGGACTTTTTGTATGTCTGAAAAAAGATTACGGCAGCTTTCGTCCGGAGCCAAGCTCAAAATGATACTTGACGATGCCCAAGTCAGTCTTGGAGTAAAATCCCATGCCGCGGGACAGCTTGACGGTGCCGTCGTCCTGCCAAGTAAAGCAGAATTTTTGCTGATTCATTGCAGTTGGCGCGAGAAGAGCGGCATTGACGCCGTTCAGGAACCATTCCGGTGCGTTTTCGCTGTTTTTGCACACGCGCTCTAACGGCTTGTTTTGGTGGGCAACGCCATCGGTTTCGCCATAGCCCAAAGAGAGCAGGCACACCTGTTTTTCGTTCTTACGAATGTCTGCTTTGCTTTTTCCGTGTGTCATAGCGACCCAGCAGGTGCGCAGTCCCATCATTTGTGCCTGTAAGACAATTTTTTCACCGTAATAACCGAGCGTTTCTTCTAACGCATCCGATTGCTTGCCCACAAGGCAAATGTAGTTTTTCACGTTGGAAAATTTGCCGTAGTGCGCCAACATCGAGTTGAAGCAGTCAGGCTCATCGAAAAAGATCTGGATGTGTAAACCCGCTTCTCCATTGATGTCTTGGATTAGCTGTTCCAGCATTTGCCGTTTCTCCGGTTCGATGGCTTGGTCTGTGTATTGGCGGACACTGTGTCGTGTCTGCATGGCTTCTAACATGTTCATGGTATATCCTCCTGCGTTATTCTTCTGTCGGTTTGGCGGGCAGGCTTTGTGCTGTCTCAACAGCAAGCTGGAGAACAGCAATCAAGCGCTGAAACGACGCCATTTCACTGTCAAAATAGTAGTAATTTTTTGTTCCTTCTTTCCGCATATTGATAATGCCGGCATCCTTCATGATTTGCAGATGATGAGATACTGCCGGACGCAAAAAAGTGCATTCGTAAAGCAAATCGAGACGAATAAAAAATCCCCTGCTTTTCCAAAACAGAAAAACAGGGGATAGATTTAACGTGCTTGAGATACCAATCAGTCGCGAATCTTGATATGAACTTCACGCAGCTGATGCTCGGTGATCTCGCCCGGAGCGCCGCACATCAGATCCTGTGCGTTGCCGTTCATCGGGAATGCGATAACCTCGCGGATGTTCTCCTCGTTGCGCAGCAGCATAATCATGCGGTCAACGCCCGGTGCCATGCCTGCGTGCGGAGGTGCACCAAACTGGAAGGCGTTGTACAGAGCACCGAACTTCTCCTTGAGATCTTCCTCGGTGTAACCGGCAATCTCAAATGCCTTAACCATGATTTCCAAATCGTGGTTACGAACAGCACCGGAGGACAGCTCAACACCGTTGCAGACAATATCGTACTGATATGCCAGAATCTCGGTCGGATCCTTGGTGTTCAGTGCTTCCAGGCCGCCCTGCGGCATGGAGAACGGGTTATGGGTGAAGATAATCTTCTTTTCTTCCTCGTCAAACTCGAACATCGGGAAATCGTTGACGAAGCAGAAGCGATATGCATTCTTTTCAATCAGATCCAGACGAGCGCCCAGCTCATTGCGCAGCTGGCCGGCATAGTTTGCAGCCTTGCTCTCGCGGTCTGCGATAAAGAAGATGGTGTCGCCAGCTTCCAGACCAGCCAGCTCTGCGATCTCAGACTTCATGTCGTCCGGAATAAATTTGTCGATCGGGCCCTTGTAGGACATGTCGTCCTTTACCTGCAAGTAGCCCAGACCGCCCATGCCGATGGACTGTGCGTACTTCAGCAGCTTCTCATGGAAGCCCTTGGACATGTTCGCATGAACCTTGATGGCACGAACGGTCTTGCCGATAAACGGCTTGAAGGTGCAGCGAGAGAAGAACTCGGACAGGTCGATAATGCGCAGCGGGTTGCGCAGATCCGGCTTGTCCGTGCCGAATTCCAGCATAGCCTGCTTGTAGCTGATAACCGGATACGGAGCAGCGGTAACAGCAGCACCTTCCGGCGCGAACTTCTCGAACGTAGCGGTCAGAACCTCTTCGCCTGCACGGAATACGTCTTCCTGTGTCGCAAAGCTCATCTCGAAATCCAGCTGATAGAACTCGCCAGGAGAACGATCGGCACGAGCATCCTCATCGCGGAAGCACGGAGCAATCTGGAAATACTTGTCGAAGCCGGATACCATCAGCAGCTGCTTGTACTGCTGTGGAGCCTGCGGCAGCGCATAGAACTTGCCCTTGAACTTACGGGACGGAACAACGTAGTCACGAGCACCTTCCGGAGAAGAAGCACACAGAATCGGGGTCTGGATTTCCAAGAAGCCCATATCTGTCATCTTCTGACGCAGGAACGAAATGACCTGAGAACGGAATACAATGTTGTCCTTGACCTTCTTGTTGCGCAGGTCGAGGTAACGATACTTCAGACGAACATCCTCACGGATTTCCTTCGAGGTCTGAATTTCAAACGGCAGCTGACGGTGTACCTTGCCCAGCATGGTAACAGTATGTGCCTCCAGCTCGATGGTGCCGGTCGGGATTTTCGGATTGTAGGTTTCCTCGTCGCGGTGCTGAATCGGGCCTTCTACGGAGATGCAGTCCTCCTTGTTGATGCCCTTGAGCAGGGAAGTGTCGCGCATAACAACCTGCATGGTGCCGTACATGTCGCGCAGGTCGATGAACGATACACCGCCGTGGTCGCGGATGTTTTCTACCCAGCCTGCAATGCGCAGGGTAGAGCCAACATCAGCTTCCGTGATCGCATTCATTGTCTTGTTGCGATAAACATTGGATGTGTTCATGGTTTGAACTCCTTTCATAAAATAGATTTTTCGGGAAATAAGCATAAAAAAACTGCTCGTCCCAAACAATTGGTTCAGGACGAACAGAGGATCTGTCCGCGGTACCACCTGATTTACCGGAAAAGCCGGTCACTCAAGAGAGCCGTTTGTCGCACGGCAGGTCGGCGCACCTACTGATCGGAAGAATTCCCGAAGGTTCAGATTGCGGCTGATAAAGTGTTCTTCGCGCTCATTCAATTCTATGGAGTTCGCACTGTCCTCCACTCACTGGAAGCGATAAAGAGCGTTACTTTTCTTCGTCATCGCCAATATTCCTCATTATTATATGGTATAACCCGGCGGATGTCAACCCGAATACCGTATCAAAAAGCACAGGACGTGTGATTTTGATTTGGGGATTTTGATGAGGCTGTGTGCTGCAAGTAGGTGAGCAGACTGAGTTGAGAACTGTCAACCGGCGCACCAAAATTGTTTAGCTCACAGAGAGAAATCGTTTTGTTTACGCCATGATAGTCGCTGCCGCCGCTGATGAACAGATGATGCTTGCGGGCTTGCTGCAATAAAAAGTTGATTTCTTCCTGATTGTAGCGGGAATAATAGCATTCTAAGCCCTGTAAGCCGCATTGCAGCAAGACATCTAACTGTTTCGTAAATTCTTCCGGTGTCAGGTGTCGTTCCCCCTCGCCGCCAAGCGGATGCGCCCAGACAGCGGTTCCGCCTGCGGTGCGAATCGCCGCGATGGCTTTTGCGGCTTCTACTTTGTCATTCGGCGTATGCAGGGTCAAATACTTGTCCATAACCTCTTGGATGGTCGTGCCGTATCCCAGAGCAATCAAGGCTTTGGCGAGATGTGGTTTTCCCACACTGGTCATTTGATGAAAGGAATCCTGCGTTTGTTTGGAAAAAATAATGCCGAATTTCTCTTTTAAATAGTCCAGACGAAGCTGGAGCTTTTGCATTCGCTTGGCATGGCCTTCAATTAAGACGTCTTGAAATGCCGGACAGCCAGCGTCATAACAATAGCCGAGAATATGACACTTTTTATACGCGGTAAAGCAGGAAAATTCCACACCGGGAAAGAAGTGTAACCCAGTCAAGTCTAAAGATTGGAGATGCAGTACACCGTCAATGGTGTCGTGATCGGTTACAGAGAAATACGTGATTTGATTGTTGCGAATGTTTGTGAGCAGTTGTTCCGTCGAATCGGAACCGTCAGAATATATCGTATGAATATGCAGGTCTGCACGAGCCAAAATCACTGCCTGCCTTTCTATTATATATTGTATCTTTACGTTGTCTAGTTAGTATAACACAAACAAAAAGCAATGTATAGAGACAGTTTTGAGGGAAAAAGAAAAAGCACAAAAACCAAAGTTTTTGTGCTTTTATGGCGGAGAGTTAGGGATTTGAACCCTAGAACGGCTCATCACCGTTACACGATTTCCAGTCGTGCGCCTTCGACCACTCAGCCAACTCTCCATCACTATTTTGTTGTCTGCCTCTCAGCGACGAAAATTATTATACCGCGTGTATACAGAAAAGTCAAGCATTTTTTTGAAAAAATTGCAAAAAAATGAAAAGAAAAAGACAGCAGCAATTTCGCTGCTGTCTGAAGGATTATGCCTTGCGAATCAGATAAAAATAGTCGCAAGCGTTGCCAACTGCATTGGTCTGTACCTGAACAACGCCGTGTACATCTGTTTCTACGGCGTTAGTCTTGCGGATTTCGTTGCCAGTCCACTTATTTTCCGTCCAATACGGATCGACAGCGGTGATTGTCGAAGCATCACCGGATACCAGAGCGACGAAGTGGCCGTTATCTGCGAACAGTCCGGTTGCGCCGCCAGTAGCACCGCCTGTGTGTGCGAGTGCCATGCCGCCTTCCGAGAGACACTGCTGTAATTCGTCCATCGAGGTGGAATACTGATAGGTGAAACCGCCCCACTTGGCAGCAGCAGCGTCCAGCATCTTGAGCGGATCTGTGCCGCCGTCATAGCGAGCGCCGGATTCTGTTGCCAGTGCACACATATTTTCCGAGGTGGCATCCGTGATACCGCACAGGTTGCGCAGGATGTTGGCAACGCTAACTGGGCAGCAGCCGGAAGTATAAATGGTTGCGCCTGCCGGACGACCATCCTTGGTTGTGTACGCAATGTCCGGATGATTGGTCTGCAAATCGTAAATCGGTGTGGAAACCGGTGGTGCAGATTCTGCTGGTGTGTCATCTGCCTGTGCAGAAGCGGCGGACTTTGCCGCTGGTGCGGCGACATCTGTGGATACAGAGGCGTCAGCAGCGGAAACTGCTTCGGCGTCTGCGCCGGTCTGCTCGGTCAGAGAAGGGGCAGACGGATTGGTGCTTGTCTGGCTTGCGTAAATTTCATCCAGCTTGGACGGAAAAATAGCAGCCTGTGAAAACAAACTTTTATCTATAGAAATAGGCGATTCGCCAGCTGCAAACGCAACAGCGGCGGTAAGCGTGCCCAAAATACAGACGGAAGAAACAGTTCGGATCAATTTTTTAGATAAATCCGTTGTCATAAAGATCTCCTTTCAAAATAAAGATTACAAACATGAAATGGTTTTGTAATCAAATTGTGATTTATTTTATTAGAAAGTGCAGGAGATGTCAAGAGAAAAATGGAAAAAACAAAAGAAATTCACGAAAAATTCATGAGAACCATGCGAAAATCGAGCAATTGCAATGTTTTTACAACTTTAAACGCAGAAAGGGAAGGAAAACAAAAAAGACTTGAAGCGAACTTCAAGTCTTTTTTATGGCGGAGAGTTAGGGATTTGAACCCTAGAACGGCTCATCACCGTTACACGATTTCCAGTCGTGCGCCTTCGACCACTCAGCCAACTCTCCATATGGTTGCCGAAGAAGGATTCGAACCCTCACAAACAGAGTCAGAGTCTGTCGTGCTACCCTTACACAATTCGGCAATATGGTTGCCGAAGAAGGATTCGAACCCTCACAAACAGAGTCAGAGTCTGTCGTGCTACCCTTACACAATTCGGCAATGTTTTTTGTTTTGTCGTTTCTTGCGAACCAACGAGTATTATTATACTCATGTTGGGGTAGAATGTCAAGGAAAAATCTAAAAAAATTTATGAAAAATTTGCACAAAAAAAGAGAAATTTTGATGAACCTGAGGATGGAAAAAGCATAAAAGACAGGGTATAATAAATCACGATACAAAATAAAGGCAAAAAATCTATGTATGAATCTGTTTCGACGTTACTTTGGAGGAACTCATGGTAAGAAATGATTTAAGAAACATCGCAATTATCGCGCACGTTGACCACGGCAAGACAACGCTGGTTGACCAGATGCTGAAGCAGGGCGGTGCCTTCCGTGCCAATCAGGTAGTGGAAGACCGTGTCATGGACAGCAACGATCTGGAACGTGAGCGCGGCATTACGATTCTGGCAAAGAATACTTCCGTACATTATAAAGATACGAAGATCAATATTGTAGACACCCCGGGTCATGCTGACTTCTCCGGCGAGGTCGAGCGTATCCTGAAGATGGTAGACGGCGTTATCCTGCTGGTCGATGCATTTGAAGGCCCGATGCCGCAGACCCGTTTCGTGCTGGAGAAGGCACTGGAGTTTGGTCATAAGATCATTATTGTTGTCAATAAGATTGACCGTCCGGACGCTCGTCTGGCAGATGTCGGTGATGAGGTTCTGGAACTGCTGCTGACACTGGACGCTTCGGACGAGCAGCTGGATAGCCCGATTCTGTACTGCTCTGGCCGTGATGGTACGGCAAGCCTGTCTCCGAACACTCCGGGTGAGGATCTGACCCCGCTGTTCGAGACCATTCTGGAGCATATTCCGGCACCGCACGTAGATACCGAAGGCCCGCTGCAGATGCTGGTATCTTCTATTGATTATAGTGATTACGTTGGCCGTATTGCCATCGGTCGTGTAGAGCGCGGTACCATGCATGTCGGTCAGGATCTGATGGTCTGCAACTATAACCATCATGATAAGCCGTACAAGGCAAAGGCTGTATCGATGTATACCATTGACAGCTTGGGTCATACACCGGTAGAAGAGATCTCTGCTGGCGATATTGTTTGTGTATCCGGTATTGAAAATGTCACGATTGGCGATACACTGTGCGATCCGGAAAATCCGAAGCCACTGCCGTTCGTTAAGATTTCGGAACCAACTGTAGAAATGTATTTCTCTGTCAACAATTCTCCGTTTGCAGGCCGCGAGGGCAAGTTTGTCACCTCTCGTCAGTTGCGTGAGCGTCTGCATCGTGAGCTGCTCAAGGACGTATCCCTGCGCGTACATGAGACCGACAACACCGATACCTTCCGCGTAGCAGGCCGCGGCGAGATGCATCTGTCCAT
Source organism: Butyricicoccus sp. (assembly GCF_050872565.1). Taxonomy (GTDB): domain Bacteria; phylum Bacillota; class Clostridia; order Oscillospirales; family Butyricicoccaceae; genus Butyricicoccus_A. Next base: position 12,578 of record NZ_JBNMHC010000004.1, read on the forward strand.
TCTGATTGAGACCCTGCGTCGTGAGGGCTATGAATTCCAGGTAGGCGCACCGCGTGCTCTGTTTAAGACCATCGACGGCAAGAAGTACGAGCCGATTGAGCGCATGGTAGCAGACGTTCCGGCAGACGCTGTCGGCGCAGTTATGGAAAAGATGGGCTCCCGTAAGGGTGAGCTGCAGCACATGGCACCGCAGGGCGACCGTATGCGCATTGAATTCTTGGTTCCGGCTCGTGGTCTGTTCGGCTACAAGACCGAATTCCTGACCGATACCAAGGGCGAAGGCATTCTCAGCTCGGTATTCTATGATTATATGCCGTACAAGGGCGAGATTTCCAAGCGTTCTACCGGCTCTCTGATTGCGTTTGAGACCGGCACCGCTGTTGCTTACGGTCTGTTCAACGCACAGGAGCGTGGACAGCTGTTCATTGGACCGGGCACAGAAGTATACGAAGGCATGATTATCGGTTCTTCTCCGAAGAACGAAGACATGGCTGTCAATGTCTGCAAGAAGAAGCAGCTGACCAACATGCGTTCTGCTGGTGCAGATGATGCACTGCGTCTGGTTCCGCCGCGCAAGATGTCCATTGAGGAAGCAATGGAGTTCATCGGCGACGATGAGATGATTGAAGTAACACCGGAAAGCATTCGTATGCGCAAGGCAATTCTGTCGAATACCGAGCGTCTGAAGAAGCTGAAGGGTAAGTAAAGAAAAGGAGTGTTCTGTGATGAAGAACGTAATTTCGACTTCTAACGCACCGGCTGCAATCGGCCCGTATTCTCAGGCGATTGAGACTGATGGCTATGTATTCACCTCTGGTCAGATTCCGATCAATCCGGCTACCGGCGAGGTAGAGGGCAAGACCATTGAGGAACAGACCGAACAGGTTATGAAGAACATCGGCGCACTGCTGGAGGCTTCTGGTCTGACGTTTGCAAACGTTGTTAAGACGACCTGCTTCTTGGCTGATCTGAATGATTTCGCTGCATTTAATGCTGTATATGCAAAGTATTTCCCGAATGAAGCTCCGGCTCGTTCCTGCTTTGCTGTTGCTGGCCTGCCGAAGGGCGCAAAGCTCGAAGTAGAGACCATCTGCGTGAAGTAAATCAAAGCATACGATTTCCGGCTGTCTGTGAATCTTTCACGGATGGCCGGATTTTTTTATGCATTGCAATCGTATCTGGAATCTTTTATAATAAAACCATTGAGAGAAGGGAGGAAAATGATATGTTTCGAGAAATGAGAAGATATAAACAGGCAGTCTCAGAGGAAACGTGTGCGGAGATTCTCAAGACAGAAAAACGAGGTGTGCTGTCGGTCATTGGAGATGAGGGGTATCCGTATGCCGTTCCGCTGGATTTCTACTATGAGGAAGAGGAACAGACGATTTATTTTCACTGTGCCAAGGTCGGTCATAAGATTGATGCGATCAAAGCCTGTGACAAAGTGTGCTTTACCACATGGAATACCGGTTTTCAGAAAGAAAATGACTGGGTGTGGAATGTGACCAGTGTCATTGTCTTTGGCAGAGCAGAGCTGATTGAAGATACGGCGCAGACGAGCGAAAAAGTCCGTAAGCTGGCAATGAAATATTATCCGACCGAAGAAGAAGTTGACGCAGAGATGGAAAAAGCCATTGCGCGTGTGCAGCTTTTGGCACTGCATGTAGAACATATGACGGGAAAACTGGTGAATGAAAGCTAAGTACGTGATTTCATGTAAAGGAGATACTACCGCAAACGTTCCGGCTGTCTGTGAACTTTTCACTGATGGCCGGATTTTTTTGCTTTGGGTCAATCATTTTATGCGCGGCACCCGTTATAGTAAGTGAAGGGACGCCTTCGGGAGGTATATTTTGACGCGTGAAGATCAATTGATAAAACGAATCACAGATGGAGATGCATCGGCAATGGAACAACTGATCCAGATGTACTATCCAGAACTTCTGCGCTATTGCCGCTGGCATACACCGGACGAACAACGTGCAGAAGATGCCGTGCACGAGACCTTTTTGAAGCTGCTGCGGTATTGGGACAGATACACACACAGAGGAAAATTCCGAGCCTATCTCTATCGCATTGCTTCCAATGTCTGCACGGACATGTACCGCGGTCACTGGAATACAGAAATTTCACTGCCGGAAGATCTGACGACACAGGAACATGGCTACCAGCAGGCGGAACAGGATGCAGATTTTTTGCGTTTGACGGCACAGCTGCCGGAAGAACAGCGAGAGCTAATCGTATTGCGCTATGCGCAGCAGCTCAAGCTGCGAGAGATCGCACAAGTGACCGGTTTGCCGCTGCGAACCGTGCAGTCCCGTCTGCGGGCGGCGCTCAAAACACTCAAATCTAAATTGTCGGAAGGAGGATGGCAATGAACGACTTTGAAAAAAAGCTGTCCGAAGCGCTTCGGACACGCGAACAACCGGATCCAAAACAAGTACAACGAACTGTGCTGGCAGCACAAAACATGGCGGCGGCACATCCGCCGCGCGAGCATCGAACGTGGCTTTCATTCTTAGTAGCACAGGCGCAGTTTTCCGGTGTTTCTATGTGGCTGTGGCAGATTCTTGTGTTGGCAGTATGGCTCAGCTGTATGTATAGCGGCGCGCTGTCTGCCTATCCGTATCTATTGCCCATGGGCTGCGGCGTTGCGGCGGTAACCGCTGTGCTGCCGATGCTGTACCGAACCGTTCGGTATCAAATGATAGAAGTGGAATCGCCGAGTTATTATTCCGGCGCCCAGCAGATGCTCGCACGCTTGCTCTTTGCAGGAATCGGCGTGGCAGTGACGCTGAGCATTGCAATTGTATGTACAGCGCGCTATACATGGCTGAGCTTGGGATGCATTGTCCTGTATGTGCTGTTTCCTGCTCTGCTCACGATGTGTGGTGATCTGCTGCTGCTGTCACATGCCGTGTGGAAAAAACTGCCGCTGTATATAGGAGTGTGGACGAGCGCCGTACTGGTGTTTTTGCTTTGTTGGCATCGCAGTCGGCTTGCAGTCGAATTTCACGTAGGATATGTGGGTGTGTTTGCCGCGTTACTAGTAATCAGTGGTATACAACTTTGGAAATTGGTAAAAAAAGGAGGAACGGTGTATGGAATTGCGTATTGACCATATGACCAAGCAATTTAAAGACAAACGAGCGGTCGATGATGTCAGTTTGACGCTGACATCCGGCGTATGGGGCTTGTTGGGCGCAAATGGCGCAGGCAAGACGACGCTGATGCGCATGGTCGCAGGCATTTTGCAGCCGACCAAAGGCGAAATTTATTATGACGGCGTAGAGATCGGGACATTGGGCGCAGCGTGGCGCGACGTGTTTGGCTATCTGCCGCAGGAATTCGGATTTTATCCGGAATTCACGGTAAAAAATTATCTGGAATACATGGCGGCCCTCAAAGGTCTGACGAGAGCGGACACAAAAAAGCGCATCTGCGATCTACTGGAATTGCTGACACTGTCCGATGTGCAAAACAAGAAGATTGTCAAGCTGTCCGGCGGCATGAAACGCCGCGTCGGCATTGCACAGGCGCTGCTCAATGAGCCGAAAGTGCTGTTTTTAGATGAGCCGACCAGCGGACTGGATCCAGGAGAGCGCGTGCGGTTTCGCAATTTGCTGTCCGAATTTGCACATGACCGCATTGTGCTGATCTCGACGCATATTGTGTCGGATGTCGAGTACATTGCAACGCAAAATGCAGTTATGAAAGACGGCGCTATTATTGCGCGCGGAACGACGGAACAACTGGTGCAGCAGATAGCGGGGAAAGTTTGGAGCGCTCACATCCGGCCGGAGGAATTGCCGCGGTGGGAGCATCGGCTACGCGTTGTCAGCCTGCGCAATGAAGAGGACGGAAGCATTGCCATGCGCTATTTGGCAGAAAAACCGGAAGTCCCGCAGTCCAAACATATAGAACCGCGCCTGGAAGATTTGTACTTGTGGCTGTTCCCGTACACGGAAAGAGAGGGGTAACTTATGCGATTGTTACAATTGGAACTCAAACGTATTCTCACTTCACGCGCGACAACATGTATCTTGGCGTTGGCAGTGGTGCTGTCGCTCGTGATGGCATGGCTGCCGGTGTCATATGTCACCCTGTATCCATCGAAAGATTCGGAAATCACCGGTTTGCAGGCAGTGCAGGAGGTGAAAAAGCAGTCTGCGCCGTACAGTGGCGAGGTGACGACCAAAAAAATGCAAAAAGCTCTTGCGCAATACCAAGAAACGATCAAACAGTATGGAGACATCAACAGTGACGAGTTTCCGATAGATGTCTATTATACCGAAATTTTTCCGGAATCTCCGTTGGTTAGGCGGCTGGTTGAAGTCAATGCCGATAAACAGGGACTCGCGCCGGAGGTCACACAGCTGACAAAGCAGGACGCCGAGAACTTTTATACGCAGTGCAAGACGCACATTGGCGACTTGATGAATCTGGAACAGCATGGCCATCCGGCGGCACAGGAAAAGGCAAAACAGATGTACAGCAAAGTGCCGCAGCCGTTTTTTTACTATCCGGGATATACAACGGATGCGATGGAGTATATCGGAATATATCTTTTTCTGTTGGTATTTTTGTGCACACTGATTGCCGCGCCAGTCTTTTCTGCGGAGTATCAGACCGGAGCGGATGATATTTTGCGCTGCACAAAACATGGCCGCAAGAGACTGGCGGTGACAAAAATCGCGGCGGCGCTGCTGATTTTTGCTGTTGTATTTGCCGTATGCATGACGATTTTTACCGTTCTTTCCAATTCTTTGTTTGGCTGGGAGTGCAGAAAGACCTCGCTGCAGATTATCCAGTCTGCGGCAGTACTGTTTTCCGGTACCGTTGGAGATGCACAAAATGCTATTACGGCGATGGGATTTGTGACGCTGCTTGCTGTCAGCAGCTTTACCCTGTTTGTGTCTAGCGCCAGCAGCTCAAACGTCAAATCCTTGGGCATTTCATTGGTGTTTCTGATTGTGCCGTCTTTGCTGTACATGTTTAACGGCAACAATTTGACGGCGTGGATTGCCCGCATTTTGCCGGCTGGCGGCATTGGCATGAACAATAGCTACACCTATACGATCTTTAATTTTGAATTTCTGCATCTTGGAAAGACGATCAGCATTTGGCCGGCACATGTCATGCTGGTGTGTGAGCTTGCGGCGATCCCGCTGTTTTTGCTGTTAACGGTACGGTGTTATCAAAAGCACATTGCCAGATAACCTGCGTTGCAAATCGATCCGGAATCTTTTATAATGAATGTATCATGATAAAAGGGGAGAACGCAATTGAAAAAGAGAATTCGATTCCTTTCGGTATTGCTCGGTGCAGCGCTTGCGTTGAGCTGTGTTGGCTGCGGAAAGACAAATACAGATACGGACAGCACGCAGAATACATCAGACAAGGTAGATAAAGTCCAGCAGATTGTCGATTCCATGTCGCTGGAAGACAAGGTTGCCCAGTTGTTTATTGTACAACCGGAGGCGATTGTAGACATTGGCACAGTGACGGCGGCAGGAGATGCCACCAAACAGGCAATGGACAAAACACCGGTTGGCGGCTTTGTCTATTTCAGAGATAATTTGCAGTCGAAACAGCAAGTACAGGAGATGCTTAGCAGTGTCCAGAAATACAGCAAGGACAGAACCGGTTTGCCGGCATTTCTCAGTATTGATGAAGAAGGCGGCACCGTTGCCCGCGTAGCGGGAAGCGGCCGATTTGATGTGACAAATGTCGGCAATATGGCGGATATTGGCGCGTCAGGTGACGTAGATCAAGCCAAGCAGGCGGGCGATACCATTGGCACCTATCTGTCTGATTTGGGATTCAATCTCGATTTTGCGCCGGATGCCGATGTGCTGACCAATCCGGAAAATACCGTTGTGAAAAAACGGTCGTTTGGCAGTGACCCGCAAGTGGTATCCGACATGTCTTTGGCGGTTGCTCAGGGACTAGCACAACATCAAGTACACAGTGTGTACAAGCATTTTCCGGGACACGGTGCCACGGAAGGTGACACCCATAAGGGCTATGCATACACCAATAAGACGCTGGATGAACTCAAACAGAGTGAATTGGTTCCGTTTGACCATGCGATTAAAAACGGCGCAGAGTTCATCATGGCGGCACATATTTCCGTGCCCAGTATCACAAACGATGACACGCCTACCTCGCTTTCCAAAACCATGATTACCGATGTTTTGCGCGAGCAGATGGGCTATGACGGTATTGTCGTCACAGATGCCATGAATATGGGTGCCGTGACAGAACAGTATACTTCGGCACAGGCGGCAGTGAAAGCCTTGCAGGCGGGCGCAGATATTGTACTCATGCCGGAAAACTTCCAAGAAGCTTATCAGGGCGTGCTGGACGCTGTGAAAAACGGCGAATTGACAGAACAGCAGATTAATACCGCGGTCACACGCATTGTCAAAGTAAAAGTCAATATGTAAAGCGAAAACCCCGACAAATTGTCGGGGTTTTGTGTTATCGTTTGTTGGAGCGTCTCCAAATATGCTGCGCCTGTGCGGCGCGAATCAATTGGTCGCGGAACATTGGATGCGCGAGAGAAATAATGGATTCCGCTCGTTCCCAAGTGGATTTGCCAATGAGATTGACGACACCGTATTCTGTGGCAAGATAATAGACCTGTGAGCGAGGAGAGGTGATAATATCGCCGCCAAAGCGCGGAACAATACGCGATTGCTCCATACCATACTTGTCTGTAAATGTAGAACTCATGCAGATAAATGCTTTGCCGCCGCGGGAAGCAGAGGCGCCGGTCAAAAAGTCCAGCTGTCCGCCTGTGCCGCTGATTTGCCGTGTACCGGCACTTTCAGAGGATACCTGACCATACAAATCGACTTCCAGACAGCTGTTGATGGAAACCATGTTATCAATGCGTCCAATGACTTCCGGATTGTTAACATAAGACAGCGGATAAACGGCGACGCTTGGGTTTTCATCAATCCAGTCATACAGCTCATGCGAGCCGATGGCAACGCCGAGAACGCCCTTGCCGCGGTTGATGGTCTTGTGCTTGTTGGTGAGCTTGCCTGCCTTGTACAGCTGCAAATAGGCGTCAGAACATAGCTCTGTGTGCATACCTAAGTCTTTAAGGTCGGATTCGGCAATCAAATTGCCAAGCGCATGAGGCAGGCTGCCAATGCCCAGCTGAAGTGTCATGCCATCGACCATATACGGCATCAGATTTGCCGCGATTTGCCGGTCAATCTCCGTAATTTTGGGTGCCGGAGATTCCGGAAATGGGTCGTGATGCCCTTCAACGACATAATCCACGTCAGAGATATGAATGCACTCATCGTAGCCGCCGTACAGCTTGGGCAGGTTCTCGTTAACTTCGAGAATGACAATATCTGCCTTGCGCAAAATCTGACCGGATACGCCGGTAGACGTGGACAGATTGAAGTATCCATGCCGATCCATTGGCGTGACGCACGCCATAGCGACGTTCACAGTCAAGAAATGCTTGTAATAATCCGAATTGAGGTGGAACACCATCGGGATATAATAGCAGAGGCCGCGGTCGCACAGACTGCGCTCATACGCGGAACAATGCCAAGAATGATAAATGAAATGTTCCTGTGAGGGATCGCATTCTGCGACTTCTACGGGGCCAAATACCAGATTGCCGCGGATTTTGACATCAGTTAATTCGTCGCGGCGGGCAGCCAACGCGCGGTCGAGCAAAACCGGCTTGCCCAAGCTGGTGGTATAATCAATCCAGTCACCGCTTTTGACCACTTGTACAGCTTCCTCCGGTGTGCGCAGCTTGCGTTTATACTCCTCCAAAACGTTCATAGTAATGCCCTTCTTTCTGTCAGTCCGGTAGATAGCTCTGCCCGGTCAGCAAGTCATGCCAAGTGAATACGCCGTTTTCCCAGAGCATGTAGCTTGGACGAGAGGCGTTCTTAGGGATAGAAACCGAGCCGGGGTTCAAATACGTAAAGGTCTCGTGTTCATGGCGGCAGGGAACGTGTGTGTGACCGCACAATAACACATCTCCTTTGCTCAGGGCAGGCGGGTTCTGTTCGTTGTAGTGATGGCCATGTGTGACGTATACCGTCTGGTCGCCCAACATCAATACGGCATAGTCTGCCAAGATAGGGAAATCTAATACCATTTGATCGACTTCTGTGTCGCAGTTGCCGCGCACGCACAGCAGCTTTTCTCGAATGCCGTTGAGCATGGAGATGACATCTTTCGGCTCATAGCCCTTGGGTAAATCATTGCGTGGACCGTGATACAATAAATCGCCGAGTAAAACAACACGGTCAGGTTGTTCCTCTTCGATGCGGTCGAGCAGCCAGCCGCAGTAATACGAGGAACCATGAATATCCGATGCAATCAATACTTTCTTCAAAATAGCAAAACTCCTGTCTGATAATCCTTTTCTTGTCCTTTATTGTACTGGATTTTGTCGAAATAGTAAAGCAGTGCATGAAAAATCCCCTTCCGAATTTCGGAAGGGGATTGTCATCATGAAGAAATTAGCCGAGCAGCATCGGAACCAGCTTCAGGAAGAAGCCAGCAGCAGCAGCGGAGCCAATAACACCGGCAACGTTCGGGCCCATAGCGTGCATGAGCAGGAAGTTGGACGGGTTTTCCTTCTGACCCTCAATCTGAGCGACACGAGCAGCCATCGGAACAGCGGATACACC
>NZ_JBNMHC010000005.1:0-20884 GCF_050872565.1 Butyricicoccus sp.
ATCTTGCCGGTCGGGTTGCGCGGAATATCTGCAAAGATGATCTTGACCGGACGCTTGTAGCGCGGCAGCTTCATGCAGTAATCGCGGATTTCCTCTTCCGAGCAGCTAAAGCCTTCCTTGACTTCAATAATTGCGGCAGTAATCTCGCCGAGACGCTGATCCGGCATACCGATGACAGCCACATCCTTAATAGCCGGATGGGCACGCAGGAAGTCTTCGATCTGTACCGGATAAATATTCTCGCCGCCGCTGATGATGACGTCCTTCTTGCGGTCCACAAGGAAGTAGAAGCCATCCTCATCCTGACGCGCCATATCTCCGGTAAACAGCCAGCCATCCTTGAGGGTCTCTGCGGTTGCCTCTTCGTTGCGGTAGTAGCAGGTCATGACACCCGGGCCCTTGACACACAGCTCACCGACTTCGCCCTGCTCGACTTCGTTGCCGTCTTCATCGACAATCTTTGCCTCCCAGCCAAAGCCCGGTACGCCGATGGCGCCGACCTTATTGATGTTCTCCACGCCCAAGTGTACGCAGCCCGGTCCAATCGACTCACTCAGGCCATAGTTGGTGTCATACTGATGGTTCGGGAAATATGCCTTCCAGCGGCGAATCAGAGACGGCGGAACCGGCTGTGCGCCGATGTGCATCAGTCTCCACTGATCCAACTCATAATCCGACAGCTTCAAATCGCCGCGATCCAGCGCATCCAGAATATCCTGTGCCCACGGAACCAGCAGCCATACAATACTGCAATGCTCCTTGGAAACTGCTTCGAGGATGTACTTCGGCTTGGTGCCCTTGAGCAAAACGGCCTTGCCGCCGGAAATCAAACTGCCGAACCAATGCATCTTTGCACCGGTGTGATACAGCGGAGGAATGCACAGGAACACATCGTCCTTGGTCTGACCGTGATGATGCTGCTCGACGCGCGCGGCGTGCATCAGCGATTCATGATTGTGCAGAATCGCCTTCGGGAATCCGGTTGTGCCGGAAGAGAAGTAAATCGCCGCATCATCTTCATCGGTAATATCAATAAGCGGTGCCTGGCTCGAGCAATTAGCTGCCAAATGCGTGTAATCCTCTGCCCAGCTCGGACATCCGCCCTCGCCGAGATAGAACATCAGACGATTGTGTCCCAGCTCATCGGCAATCGGCTCCAGACGGCCGATAAAGTTATTGCCAAAGACAATGGCATTGACCTCTGCCAGCTCCGCGCAATACTTAATCTCATCGGTATCATAGCGGAAGTTAAACGGCACAGCCAGCGCACCGGTCTTGAGAATGCCGAAGTAAACCGGCAGCCACTCCAGACAGTTCATCAGCAGGATAGCGACCTTATCGCCCTTTTTGATGCCGCGGCTGAGCAGCAGATTGGCAAAGCGGTTTGCCTTCTCGTCAAATACATGCCAAGTAATCTCTCGGCGGTAATCCGAAGCCGGTGTCGGCTCCATCAAATCATATTCCTTCCACGTCACGCGGCGGATTTCTTTAATCTCTGGATTCAGCTCAACCAGTGCGACATCATTGCCGTACAGCTTGCTGTTTTTCTCAAGTAAATCGGTAATTGGCATAAGCCCTGTCCTTCCTCATATCAATCTCTATTCTGCGGGATTCTTTTCCCGTTTAAAGCGTAACTCTTTTATATATAAAAGTAACACAAACAAGGACAATTGTCAATTGAAAAAGCAGGAAGATTTGCCCTTGCCCGGGATAAGCCTTCCTCCTTGAGGAAGGTGGCGCGGCGTCAGCCGTGACGGAAGGAGCAGCACGCAAACAAATCTGTATCAGGGTCAGCCTGATTCGTCAGGACGAACCGGCTACTCCCTCAGTCATTTGCAAAGCAAATGACAGCTCCCTCAACGAGGGAGCCGTCAAAATCTACGTATTTTCTTACTCAGCCGCTGTGATCTGCTGTGCCATATCAAGCATCTGGTCAGCGGTCAAGCTGCCGTTGATCTGGTACAGGCTGTAGTGTACGCCGTTTGCTGTCCAGTTGATGCCGTGATAGGTATCGGTCTCCACGCTGTTGTCATTCTGACCTGCGTGAATGGCATCGCTGTCTGCGACATTAATCTCTACATCACCGGATGCTTCATCCAGCTTATCTTGTTCGGTCTTCAGGTAAGATTCCGACACATATTTCTCTGTCTTTGTCGTTTCGTAGTAGGAAACGCCGTCTTTCTGCGCGATGCAGGAACCCTCTGCCGAATCATGCTGTGCATCTTTGTCCTGTGCAAGTGTGACGGTCTGGTCACCTTTCTGGTAGGTGAAATCCAGCGATGCATACTTGTTGACGGTCTTACCGTCCTCATTCTGCTCCTGATTATTGACAACCGTGCCGTCTTTGAAAGCGAAACCGTTGTCAAAGTTTTTTACCAGAGCCGGGGCAAATCCCGCATCCTGCTCGCACTGCTGGGCAGTCGGCAGACTGGTGTAATCCGGGTCACTGGAACTGCTCGAAAAAATCGAGGAAATCGTGCCGCTGAATGCAAATGCGGAACCGCCGACAGCCATCGCTGCCGCAACCACAACCGCTGCCATCTTTTTCTTATTTCGTCTCATCCTATGAATCGGAACCTCCTTGGTGTTCTCCTGTGCCATGCGATGTAAAATGCGTGTGCGCATGTCATCGGGCATATGAATCTTCTGCGTTGTCTTGATATAGTCGTTTTCTCTCATGTTTCTCCGCTCCCTTTCAGCTTCAGCTGTCCGCTTTCTTCCAGCTCAAACTTGAGCTTTCTTCGCCCATACTGCAATCGTTTGCGCACGGCTGCGGCAGAAATATGCAGCATATCTGCGATTTCCTCCGATGTGTATCCTTCTATGTAATAGAGATAAATCACAGTCTTCAGCTTTCTTGGCAGCCGCATGACTTCTTCTAAAATATCATTTTGCTCTTCGTCTGCACATAGGTTATACGCGTCCTCCAAGGACACATAGGTATGGCGCAAATGAAAGCGGTGCATGTCTCGGCAAATATTTGCCGCCACGCGCAGAAGCCATGCTTTTCGATGCTCCTCGCTGTCAAACGCCGGGGCACGAGTGATATACCGAATCATGGTCTCTGACACGGCATCTTCGGCATCTGCTTGATTGCCTGTCACGGTAAAGCAGAAGCGAAACAACGTATCTGCATAGATCTTAAAAACCTGTTCTGCTGATTCACCCGCCGGACGTCCGGAATGATCCTGCATGGTTCTCAACCTCCTTTCACTATACACACGTTTCGCCCCCTCTTCGTGTGACATGCGCCGAAAAATTTTTCAAAAAAATAGGGAGCGTTTTCGCTCCCTTGTCTATCCGGTTGTTATTTGTTGTCGGTTCCTGTTTTCATGCGTTTCAGCAAAGACTGCTGCTCCTGCCGCTCATTGACCAAATGCATGACGTATGTGACCAATTTTTCCGAGGCATCCGGATGTCCCAGCGCCGCAATCGTCTCCCGCATGGTCCGAATGCGCACCGGATTGTTGAGCAAATAATACAGCACTTCATCCAGCGGAAATGTCTTCGTGACAAGCATCGCCATGCCGTTATTGAGCAAAAACTCCACATTGCGCTCTTCCTGTCCCGGAATCGGATTCGCCAAAATCATCGGCAAGCCCTTGGCAATCGCCTCTGTCACGGTCAGACCGCCCGGCTTGGTGATGATACAATCCGCCGCACTCATGAGTATATCGACATTGTCCACAAAGCCCATCACACGGATACTGCACGAGCCGGTATAGCGTTCGAGAAAATCGTTCAAATGCTGATAGGCTTTTTTGTTGTTGCCGCACACAGCGAGAATCTGAAAATCCACGCCGGTATTGGCGATGTGCTGCACGGTCTCTGCGCAGTCGCCGTATCCCATGCTGCCGCTCATGACGAGCAGCACCGGACGCTCTGTATCCAGTCCCAATTGTCTGCGTGCGTCCTCTTTTGCGATACGCTGATTGAATTTCGGGTGCACCGGAATGCCAAACGGCAGCAGGCGTTCCTCTGGAATGCCGCGCTTGACGGCGGTCTGGGTAATCAGCTCACTTGCCGTGACCAAGCCATCCATATACAGCACATCTTCCCAATACGGATGGATGCAATAGTCTGTCGCGATGCCGATACTCGGCGCGGTGACCATGCCGCGCTGCTTCATCTGACTGACCAAATGCGCCGCCAGCACATGCGTGCACACAATGGCATCCGGCTCAAAATTCTCCACAAACGACTCAAACCGAAAGGCACCCAATGTATTGACGAGCTTGACGACGTTCATCTTATTGAGCTTTTCCTTGGTCTGTGAGGTTTTATCATAAAACAGGCGATACAGCTCCGGCGTGTACTTAGACGAAAGCAAGTATCCCTTTGCCAGTGCCTGCTGAATCATTTTGCTGATATATTCGTACACATCGACGATCTGAACCTCTGCGCCTTTTTCCTGAAACAGGTCGGCCAACGCCTTCGCTGTGGCATGGTGTCCATAGCCCGCCGTCACCGACAGTAATAATATCTTCATGTAATCCTCCACCTTATGGGTTTCATTTTACCCTATTCCCTTCTCAAGTGCAACGTATAGCGGGCGAAATCCATCATTTTTACCGTATTGTAACCATTTTTCTGCATTCTGACTATTTATCTTCTATGGGATTTGTCATATAATATATACGATGTATTTTGTAAGACAAGTCGAAATATATCCTATGAACAGAAAAATCTGCGAATCCATCGAATTCCTTGGATTCCGTCATTTTAATTGGAGGCATTTGATTCATGTCTGACTTTTCTTTAAAGTCCTATGTAACAGACCATAAGACCATTCACCTCGTCGGTATCGGCGGCGTGTCCATGTCTGCGCTCGCTGAGCTGCTGCTGCATCTCGGCGCAAAGGTGACCGGCTCCGACCGCACCGAATCCGACGTCACGGACAAGCTGACCAAGCTCGGCGCACACATTACATACGCACACCTGCCGGAAAACGTAGACGGTGCAGACCTTGTCATCCGTACCGCTGCGGTGCACGATGACAATCCGGAAATCGCTCATGCCCGCGAGCTGGGCGTTCCGGTTATGGAGCGCGCACAGGCTTGGGGCAAGATCATGCTGGAATACAAGCACGCAGTCTGTGTATCCGGCACCCACGGCAAAACGACGACAACTTCTATGCTGACGATGGTCGGCATGGAGTGCGGCTCTGACCCGACCGTCATGGTCGGCAGCAATCTGGATGCCATCGGCGGCACCCTGCGCATCGGCGCACACGATTACTTCATCGCAGAGTCCTGTGAGTACACCAACTCCTTCCTCAGCTTCCATCCGACGGTTGCTGTCGTTCTGAATGTCGATGCCGATCATCTGGACTTCTTCAAGGACATCAACGACATCATTCATTCGTTCCATCGGTTCTGTGAGCTGGTTCCGGAAAACGGCGCGATTGTCGTCAACCACGATTCCGCCAATGCCATGCAGGCTGTACAGGGCATTGACCGCACCTGCATCACCTTCGGCACCACGCCGGAAGCAGATGTCTATCCGGAAAACGTCACGGATCGCCACGGCTACTACAGCTTTGACGTCATGCACAAGGGCGAATTCTTTACCCATGTTGACCTGTCTGTACCGGGCCGCCACAACATGCTCAATGCACTGGCTTCCTGCGGCGTATGTATCTTCCTCGGTTTGGATGCAGAGAAATCTGCGGCAGGTCTCAAGAAGTTCACGGGTTCTTCCCGCCGGTTCCAGCTGACCGGTCACATGGCAAACGGTGCTACCGTCATCGATGACTATGCACACCACCCGACCGAGATGATGGCAACGCTCAAGACCGCTCGTGAGATGGATTTTGACCGCATTATCTGCGTTTTCCAGTCGCACACCTATTCCCGCACCAAGGCACTGCTTCCGCAGTTTGTCGAAGCACTCAAGCTGTGCGACAAGGCCATTCTGGCAGATATTTACGCAGCCCGCGAGAAAAACACCTTTGGCGTCAGCGGCAAGGACATTGCCGATCAGCTGGACGGCGGCGAGTATTATCCGTCGTTTGAGCAGATCGAAGCGCGTGTCCGTGAAATCGCTCAGCCGAATGACCTCATCATCACGATGGGCGCAGGCAACATCAACACCATCGGCCCGAAGCTGTGTGTTGACGCGAAGTAAGATTCTATCAAACAAAAAAAGACTGCATTTCACGCGAAATGCAGTCTTTTTTTATGCCAATCCCTGTCTCCGGCGCGCGAGGTTAATAGGTCCGTCATGTAATTGTTTCAACTGGTTCAGCGTGCGGCGCGTGCCGAGAATCACGCAGGTTTCCGGATCATCCGAGGTATGCGCATCCAATCCCAGCGACTGCGAGAGATACTCCGCCATGCCGTACAGCTTCGAGCCGCCGCCCGCCAGAGCCATGCCGGTTTCCGTCAAATCTCCGACCAATTCCGGCGGCGTGCGCTCTAACAGAGCACACACAGCCTGCCGAATGAGATCTGCCTGTTCGCGCAAAATCGGCATCAATTCCTCTGATGTCACGGTTTCACAGGCGGGCAAACCTGTTGATCCCCGCCGTCCGCGCACCGGCACTGAACACAGCTCTTCTCTCGGCAGAACACTGCCGATGCTCTGTTTGATGCTCTCTGCGGCAGAAATGCCAATGAGCAAATCGTGCTGCTGTTTGACATGCTCTTGAATCGCCGCATCGCAGCTGTCTCCGGCAATGCGGATGGACGAAGCACACACGACAGCTCCCAGTGAAATCACTGCTAAATCCGTCGTACCGCCGCCAATGTCCACGACCAATGTTCCTTTCGGGCTGTCCGGATCAACGCCCGCACCGGCGGCAGCAGCAACTGGCTGCTCCATCAAGTACACCCGTGAGGCACCAGCCTGCATTCCCGCATCAATGACCGCCCGTTCCTCTAGTTCAGACACCAGCGGCGGCACACAAATCAACAGATTGGGGCGCATCAATCCGCCGCACCCGGCGCGCTTTAAAAATACTTTCGTCATCGCTCCGGCAATGGAACAATCGGTAATCACGCCGCCGCGCACCGGACGCACAGCGAGCAAATCCTCCGGTGTCCTGCCAAGCATGTCCCGCGCCTTTTTTCCGACACGAACAACACTGCCCGTACTTCTGCGCATCGCCACGACAGACGGTTCCCGCAAGACAATTCCTTTTCCTTCCCGATACAACAGTACCGACGATGTACCTAAATCCATGGCATAATCAAACATCCTGTGTTCCTCGCTTTCTTCTTCCGAACGGCTATATCAAAGTATATGCCCGTCCGTCATGCGATGATACACAGGATGACTGATTTTTATTCGACAAATGGTCAGGCTTTCGCCGCAGCTAGCACCCAAACGGTTTCCGGCTTGCCTTCCCGCAGCAGTTTGGCGCAATTGCTCACCGTTGCGCCGGTTGTGACAATATCATCAATCAGCAAAATTCGTTTGCCGGAAAGATCTATATCGCTTTTCCGTGCAAACGAACGCGCGGCATTTTCCTGCCGCTGTTTTGCCGACAATCTCGACTGCTTGTGCGAAAGCAATTTGCGCTTGAGCAGCGGCACATACGGCACGCCCCATTTTTCCGAGAGATATTTGGCAAATTCTTCGCTCTGATTGAATCCGCGCCGAAATTTATGCCAGCCGTTCATCGGCACACAGGTAATGACATCCGGCAGCGGCATGTGATGCCAATCCCACGCCTGTGCCATAAGTTCCGAAATGGGATTGAGTCGATAAGTCTGTTCGGCATATTTCAGCCGCAGCAACGCCGTGCGATAGCTGCCGCGATACCGTCCGGCACAAATCACTTCACTGACATATTCCGGCGGATAACAGGTCAGCGTCTGCCTGTCCGACTCCATCTGCTGGCGGCAATCTTTGCACAAGCCGCCCTCCCTATCTGTAATAGACTGTCCGCACAAAATACAGCTGGTTGGGAACAGCAGAGACATGATTATTCCTCCTCGAGGCTTGTCTGCGCATCTTCCGGCACTTGGCGAATAAGCCGTGCCCGCAGGGCACTATACCGCCGATTGCGCGTATTGGTATGCACCATCGTTTCCGTCACATCCGGATCTCCCACAAGCACAAGCAGCTTCTTGGCGCGCGTAATCGCCGTATACAAAATATTTCTCGTCAGCAGACGTCTGCCGATTCCCGCAGGCAGGGCGACAATCACCGCATCAAATTCACTGCCTTGGGATTTGTGTACGGTCATGGCATACGCCAGCTCCAACTCTCCGAGCATATCAAACGTATAATGCGACAATTTATCATCAAACTGTACACAGAGATTTTCATCCCGCAGAGAAATGCCGACAATCTTTCCGACATCGCCGTTAAACATGCCGGTTCCCTCTTCTTCCGGATCGTACTCTTTTTCCCAGACAATATCATAATTATTGCGCACCTGCATCACACGGTCACCCAATCGGAAAATCGTATCGCCGTATCGTTTTTCCGGTTTGGCATCATCCGGCGGATTGAGCGCATCTTGCAGCATTCGATTGAGCTGCTGTGTTCCGGCAGCCTGTCGGCGCGACGGCGTAAGCACCTGAATTTGATCCGGAGAGAATCCGTAATAATCCGGCAAACGCTTGCGGCACAAATCCACAACCGTCTGCATGACATCCTCTGCACTGTGCTTGCGCATGATAAAGAAATCTCCCTCGCGGCCGCCGCTGACCGGCATTTCTCCGCGATTGATCGCATGAGCATTGCGCACAATCGCACTTTCCTGTGCCTGACGGAAAATTTCATCCAATTCTACCGTGTGAATGCGTTCAGAACTGATGCAGTCACGCAAAAAATTACCTGGGCCGACCGGCGGCAGCTGGTCAGCATCACCGACCAAAATTAATCGCGTTTCCGGCGGCATTGCCTCCAGCAAGGCCTGCATTAGAACAATATCTATCATCGACACTTCGTCTAAGATTACGACATCACAGTCCAATGGATTTTGCTGATTGCGCGCAAATACCGCGCGTCCTTCTCCATTTCGATACCCAGACTCCAGCAGTCGATGAATGGTCTTTGCTTCTCTGTCGCACAGCTCACTGAGTCGCTTGGCAGCACGGCCTGTCGGCGCAGCCAAGACGACATTCAATCCCACAGCATCATAAAAATCCAACATACCGCGAACGGTTGTGGTTTTACCGGTCCCCGGGCCGCCGGTCAAAATGACCAGACCATACCGCGCCGCCCATTCGATTGCCTGCCGCTGGCGCGGTGCATACACGACAGCACTGTCTTGCTCCAATGTAGCGAGCAGTTCTTGCAGATTAAAATCGTATTCATATTCCGTATCAGACAGTTCTGTCAGATAATCCGCGACAAAAACTTCCGCTTCATGCATGGGATTCAAATATACCGCATCGCGGCGGCAAATATATTCGCAAATCAGTCTTCCGTTATCTTGCAGCTGAGTAAACTGATGTTCAAGAAGCTCCTGCTCCGGCAAATATCCATCTTCATCTTGCAGCAGCTGTGCCGCTGTGGCGAGCAGCTTTTCTTTTGGGATAAACGTATGACCATTGCTCAGATTGAATTGCAGCGTATACAAAATACCCGCTTGAATGCGTTCTTCTGCATCCCAAGGCATTCCCTGCGACAATGCCAAATCATCTGCCTGCTGAAAATCAACAGCAAATTCTTCGCTGCATAGCAAATAGGGATTATCCAGCACATGATCGATGGCACTGTCTTTAAATCGCTTATACAACTGCGCGGCAAGCTGCGGCGGCAGCTCATGTTCCATCAAAAATTCCATCAAGCGGCGCATAGATGTCTGCTGACGGAATTGTTCTCCGATTTGTTCGGCTTTTCGCGCCGTGATACCGGAAATATTGGCTAAGCGTTCCGGCTCATTTGCCATGACGGCAAAGGTCTCCTCGCCAAAGCGATCCGCAATTCTCTTTGCCAGCTTAGGACCAATGCCCTTGATGATACCGGAGGACAGATAATCGGCAATGCCCTTGACGGTCGCCGGCATCCGACGTTCAAAATATTCCGTCAAAAACTGTTCGCCATACGACGCATGAGTTGTCCAATGACCGGTCAGCATCAACTCTTCTCCCAAGCAAATCTGCGGCATCGTACCAACAGCAGTGATTTCTTCTCCGTCGTCTTCTATCAGCCGGATGACTGCATATCCATTGTCTTCATTTTGAAAAATCACAGCATCGACGGTTCCATTGATGCTTTGCAGTTCATTTTCCATGTTCTCTCCTCCTTTCTCTCGCATTATATCACAAGTAGTTTCCGAACGCAAAAAGTCCCGTCCGGATTTCTCCAGACGGGACAAAATGCACTTCAATAAGCGATCGAGTGGTTTCCGAAATTATTCGTAGATCTCGGTAACAACGCCAGAACCAACGGTACGGCCACCCTCACGGATAGCGAAACGCAGGCCCTTCTCGATAGCGATCGGGGTGATCAGAGCTACGTCCATATCAACGTTGTCGCCCGGCATGCACATCTCAGTGCCTTCCGGCAGAGTGATAACGCCAGTAACGTCAGTGGTACGGAAGTAGAACTGCGGACGGTAGTTGTTGAAGAACGGAGTATGGCGGCCGCCCTCTTCCTTCTTCAGAACGTATACCTGGCCCTTGAACTTGGTATGCGGATGGATGGTGCCCGGCTTAGCCAGTACCTGACCACGCTCAACCTCGTTCTTCTGGATACCACGCAGCAGGGTGCCGATGTTGTCGCCAGCTTCAGCGTAGTCCAGCAGCTTGCGGAACATCTCGATACCGGTAACAACGGTCTTGCGCGGAGCGTCCATCAGACCTACGATCTCGATTTCCTCGCCCATCTTGATCTGGCCACGCTCTACACGACCGGTAGCAACGGTACCACGACCGGTGATGGAGAATACGTCCTCGACCGGCATCAGGAACGGCTGGTCAGCCTTACGCTCCGGAGTCGGGATGTACTCGTCAACAGCGTCCATCAGCTCATGGATGCAAGCGTACTCCGGTGCATTCGGATCGGTGGAATCGCACTCCAGAACGCCCAGAGCGGTGCCACGGATGATCGGAACGTCGTCGCCCGGGAAGTCGTAGTCGTTCAGCAGCTCACGGATCTCCATCTCTACCAGATCCAGCAGCTCCTCGTCGTCTACCTGGTCAACCTTGTTCATGAATACAACGATATACGGTACGCCTACCTGACGAGCCAGCAGGATGTGCTCGCGGGTCTGCGGCATCGGGCCGTCAGCAGAAGATACTACCAGGATAGCACCGTCCATCTGAGCAGCGCCAGTGATCATGTTCTTTACATAGTCAGCATGGCCCGGGCAGTCAACGTGAGCATAGTGACGCTTAGCGGTCTTGTACTCTACGTGAGCGGTGTTGATGGTGATGCCGCGCTCCTTCTCTTCCGGAGCCTTATCGATCTCATCATACTTCATAACCTCAGCTTCGCCCTGCAGGCCGAGAACCTTGGTGATTGCAGCGGTAAGGGTGGTCTTGCCGTGGTCAACGTGGCCGATGGTGCCAATGTTAACATGAGGCAGGTCTCTTACGTACTTTTCCTTTGCCATTGTTGGAATCCTCCTTCAATATAATTGAACTAGCGTAGTAAAATACAGCTATATTTTATAATAATACCTGCAAAATTGCAAGTATTACCTCACAGATTTCACAGAGAAATCTGCAAAATCCGAAATCAGGCTCTCTCTCTTGCGAAAGAGAGCCTGTATTTTTAGAAATTAGCCCTGAGCCTTGTTGCGGTTAGAGATAATCTTGTCCGCAATGCTCTTCGGGATTTCAGCATAGTGGCTCGGCTGCATAACGTACTGGCCACGACCCTGAGAACGGGAGCGCAGGTCGGTAGCGTAACCGAACATCTCGGACAGCGGAACCTTAGCAGAGATAGCCTGTACAGCGCCTCTCGGCTCCATGCCCTGAATCTGGCCACGGCGGGAGTTCAGGTCGCCGATAACGTCGCCCATGTATTCCTCCGGAACCATAACGTCAACCTGCATGATCGGCTCGGTCAGAACCGGATCAGCCTTCTTCATAGCTTCCTTGAACGCCATAGAACCAGCGATCTTAAATGCCATTTCGGAAGAGTCGACTTCATGATAAGAACCATCATACAGAGTAACCTTGCAGTCAACTACCGGATAGCCTGCCAGAATACCATTCTGCATAGCGCCCTGGATACCCTGGTTAACCGGCTCGATGTATTCCTTCGGAATAGCACCGCCGACAACTGCATTGACGAACTCGTAACCAGCGCCCGGCTCGTTCGGCTCCAGCGTGATCTTAACGTGACCATACTGGCCCTTACCACCAGACTGACGAGCGTACTTGGTCTCGACGTCTGCCTTGCGGCGGATGGTTTCCTTGTAAGCAACCTGCGGCTTGCCTACGTTAGCCTCAACCTTGAACTCGCGGAGCAGACGGTCAACGATGATCTCCAGATGGAGCTCGCCCATACCAGCAATGATGGTCTGACCAGTCTCTTCGTCGGTGTAGGTCTTGAAGGTCGGGTCTTCTTCTGCCAGCTTAGCCAGCGCGATACCCATCTTCTCCTGACCAGCCTTGGTCTTCGGCTCGATAGCAACACGGATAACCGGATCCGGGAAGTTCATAGACTCCAGGATGATCGGGTGCTTTTCGTCGCACAGCGTGTCGCCGGTGGTGGTGTTCTTGAAGCCTACAGCTGCTGCAATATCGCCGGAGTATACCTTGGTAATGTCCTCACGATGGTTTGCGTGCATCAGCAGGATTCGACCCATTCTCTCGCGCTTGTCCTTGGTGGCGTTGAGTACGGAAGTACCAGCCTCCAGGGTACCGGAGTATACGCGGAAGAAGGACAGACGGCCAACGAACGGGTCGGTGGCAATCTTGAACGCCAGTGCAGAGAACGGAGCCTCGTCATCGGACGGACGCTCATCCTCTTCGTCGGTGTCCGGGTTGATACCCTTGATCGGCGGAATATCAATCGGAGCCGGCATGTAATCAACAATTGCATCCAGAAGCATCTGAACGCCCTTGTTGCGGTAAGCGGTACCACACAGTACCGGAACCAGCTTGTTGTCGATGGTAGCCTTGCGGAGTGCCTTCTTCAGATCCTCAACCGGAATCTCTTCGCCCTCCAGGTACATCATCATCAGATCTTCATCGGTATCGCAGATCAGCTCTACCATCTCGTCATGGTACTGCTGAGCCTTCTCAACCATATCTGCCGGAATATCCTCATCGCGGACATCCTTGCCGAGGTCATCATAGTAAACCTCTGCGCGCATGGTCATCAGGTCGATGATACCAACGAAATCGCTCTCAGAGCCAATCGGCAGCTGAATCGGAACCGGAACGCACTTCAGGCGATCCTTCATCATCTGAACAACGTTGTAGAAGTTCGCACCCATGATGTCCATCTTGTTGACGAACGCCATACGCGGAACCATGTAGTCGTTAGCCTGATGCCATACGGTCTCAGACTGCGGCTCTACACCGCCCTTTGCGCAGAATACGCAAACGGAGCCGTCCAGTACACGCAGGGAACGCTGAACTTCTACAGTAAAGTCAACGTGGCCCGGGGTGTCGATGATGTTGATTCGATGACCCTTCCAGTGGCAGGTAGTAGCAGCGGAAGTAATGGTGATACCACGTTCCTTCTCCTGTACCATCCAGTCCATCTGGGAAGCGCCCTCATGGGTCTCACCGATCTTATGGGTACGACCAGTGTAGTACAGAATACGCTCTGTCGTCGTGGTCTTACCAGCATCGATGTGCGCCATGATACCAATGTTTCTAGTATTTTCCAGTGAAAACTCTCTTGGCATGGTATTTCTCCTTTCGTAAAGTCACCCGGTTACAGATTAGTATCTGTAATGAGCAAATGCCTTGTTAGCCTCTGCCATCTTATGGGTATCTTCACGCTTCTTAACAGAACCGCCCAGATTGTTCACTGCATCCATGATCTCGCCAGCTAGTCTCTCTGCCATTGTTCTCTCGGAACGAGCACGGGAGTACTTGGTGATCCAGCGCAGACCCAGAGTCTGACGTCTCTCCGGACGAACTTCCATCGGAACCTGGTAGGTAGCACCGCCTACACGGCGAGCCTTAACTTCCAGGGACGGCATGATGTTATCCATAGCCTCGATAAATACTTCTAACGGATCGCGGCCAGACTTCTCCTTCACGATGTCAAAAGCACCGTAAACAACCTTCTGAGCAACGCCCTTCTTGCCGTCCAGCATGATGGAGTTAATCAGCTTGGTAACGAGCTGGGAACCGTAGATCGGATCCGCCAGAACTTCTCTCTTGGGAACAAAACCTCTTCTTGGCACGATACTTCCCTCCTTCACAATAATGATTTCATAGGTACTTCAAAAGCCACCCCTGGCTTTTGTCATCGCCTGTCCGAGGTGTCTGAAATAAAATCTATTCAAACAACGCTCAGGACAAAGCTTTTTCTGCTTTGCTGAACTGTGTTCAAGTCAAACGCACGGGTGATGTGTGGGTTTTAGGCTCTTAGGCTTACTTGCCTGCCTTCGGACGCTTAGCGCCGTACTTAGAACGAGCCTGATTGCGGTTTGCAACGCCCTGGGTATCCAGAGTGCCGCGGATGATGTGGTAACGTACACCCGGAAGGTCCTTGACACGACCGCCGCGTACCATTACTACGGAATGCTCCTGCAGGTTGTGGCCGATACCCGGGATGTAAGCGGAAACTTCCATACCGTTGGTCAGCTTAACACGGGCTACCTTACGCAGTGCAGAGTTCGGCTTCTTCGGGGTCATAGTCTTGACAGTAGTGCAGACGCCTCTCTTCTGCGGAGAAGACTGCTTGGTCTCCTTCTTCTTCAGAGAGTTCAGACCTACCTGAAGTGCCGGGGCAGTGGACTTGTACTCAGTTTCCTTTCTACCCTTGCGAACGAGCTGGTTAAAGGTTGGCATTTAACTTGCACCTCCTTCAAAAGATTGAATAGATTTATTTCAGCGGGAGTTTGTCCCGTTAAAATCAAGAAATAACGGTGACGACTGCTGCGCCGACTGCAATGCCGACTGCGCTTCCCAGTTCCTTCATAGACGGAACCTCAGTCACCGGAACGCTGTGTACTTCACACAGTTCATAGATTGGTGCGGTAATCCGACGCTCTGCGTCCGCCGCAATGAATACCTGTTTGGCACTGCCGTCACGGATGACTTTTTTTGACTGCTTGACGCCGACGACCTTTGCCGCCGAAGACAGCTGAGAGAGCATAGATATACCTCCTTATCGCATACCCGTTTATTTTACCCCATAAGTCACATCCTGTCAATGCTTTTTTTCGGAATTCTACGAACCTGAAGACAGGATGTCCTTCTTTTCGAGATTTATGCGTAATATTGCACAAACGACAAAAAAATTCCTTTTATGAGACAAAATTTTCCGGTTTTTCTCCCATGCAGGATATGCTCTCGATTCCTGCATGTGTTTATCGAAACAAGCTCTTTAAATCGTAAAAAAGACCTTTTTCATACAGCATTTGATAGTTCTTCTGTGCGGATACGGTCGAACGCTGATAGACCTCTTCATGATAGTCTTGGTATCCCGCCGCCAAAAACGCACACAGGCACACCGCCAGCACCGTTGTACAGAGGATCTGTTTTTTCTTGACGGTCTCGGCAATCCAAAGCCACACGGCATACAGCATCAAAGCTGCTGCGATGAGACAAAACAGATACAGACCATACGTGGCAAACCGGCTGTGATGCAGCTGTTTTTTACAGGCACCGCGCAGCACCGCATCAATGCGTGCCAAATAGACACCATAAGTGACCAGTACCAGCGCCGCAAAAAAGCAGCCGTATTTCCAAAGTTTCTCGTGTTTCATCATGGAAAACTCCCCTTGGGGATTGTGTTTACTCGACACAGTATAGCATATCATATCAAAAATTTCATCTGTGAAAGTTGACAAAAATCCCCTCGGATTTCTCCGAGGGGATTTTCTATATCATCGATGAATCTTAGTCCATGTTATGAATTTCTTCGTAGTGACCGCTGCGGTATTCCTTCAGACCAGAGCCTGCCGGAATCAGCTTACCGATCAGAACGTTCTCCTTCAGACCGGTCAGCGGGTCAACCTTACCCTTGATAGCAGCATCGGTCAGGACACGGGTGGTCTCCTGGAAGGATGCAGCAGACAGGAAGGACTCGGTTGCCAGAGCAGCCTTTGTGATACCCATGAGTACCGGAGAAGCAGTTGCGAAGGTCAAGCCGGTTTCGCCTGCGTCCATGCGCTCCTGTACCTTCTCGTTTGCATCTTCCAGCTCGAGAATGGTCAGCATTGCGCCCGGCAGCAGATCGGTATCGCCTGCGTCCTCAACCTTGATCTTACGCATCATCTGACGAACGATAACTTCGATGTGCTTGTCGTTCAGATCTACGCCCTGCTGACGGTATACCTTCTGAACTTCCTTCAGCAGGTAATCCTCAACGGCACGCGGATTCAGGATGCGCAGAATGTCATGCGGGTTCAGAGCGCCCTCGTTGAGCTGGAAGCCCTGCGGAATCACATCGCCATCGTGTACGCGGATGCCGGAGGAGGAAGCCAGCTGGTAGCTCTTGGTCTCGCCAGTCTGCTGGTTGACAACGTTTACGGTACGAACCGTGGTACGCTTGGACTCTTCAATGGTAACTACGCCGCCGATTTCAGCCAGAGTAGCAACCTTCTTCGGCTTTCTAGCCTCGAACAGTTCTTCAACTCGCGGAAGACCCTGCGTAATATCGGAACCTGCGATACCGCCGGAATGGAAGGTACGCATGGTAAGCTGGGTGCCCGGCTCGCCGATGGACTGTGCTGCGATAACGCCGACTGCTTCGCCCATCGCGCACTCTGCGTTGAATGCCAGGTTGGAGCCATAGCAGTGTGCACAAACGCCCTTGCGTGCGCGGCACTGCAGAACGGTACGAATCTGTACCTTCTTGATGCCAGCAGCAACGATGCGCTCTGCATCCTGCTCGGTCATCATGTCTTCCTTGTGCTGGAGGATCTCGCCGGTCTCCGGATGGACCACATCGTCAACCGGGTAACGGCCAACCAGACGCTCAGCCAGCGGCTCGATGCAGGAATTGCCTTCCATGATGTCCTCGACCCAGATACCGATCTTCGCGCCGCAGTCTTCCTCGCGGATGATAACTTCCTGCGATACGTCAACCATTCGACGGGTCAGGTAACCAGAGTCGGCGGTACGCAGTGCGGTATCTGCCAAGCCCTTACGAGCGCCTCGAGCGGAGATGAAGTACTCCAATACGGACAGACCCTCACGGAAGTTCGACTTAACCGGGATCTCGATGGTGCGGCCGGCTGCGTTTGCCATCAGGCCACGCATACCTGCCAGCTGACGGATCTGGTTGATAGAACCTCGAGCACCGGACTGTGCCATCATGTGAATCGGGTTGAAGCGGTCGCTTTCCATCTTCTCCTGAAGAGCGTCGGTTACGACCTTGGTGGTCTCCTCCCACTCCTTAACAACCAGACGGTAACGCTCGGCGTCAGTAATAAAGCCGCGCTTGTACTTGCGGTCGATTGCTGCAACCTTCTTCTCAGAAGCTTCGATCAAGCTCTGCTTCTGTTCCGGAACAGCGATGTCAGAGAAGGATACGGTCAGAGCACCCTTTGTCGAGTATTTATAGCCCATTGCCTTGATGGCGTCCAGTACCTCAGCGGTAACGTTAAAGCCATGCTTGCGAATGCACTTGTCAATGATCTTACCAAGCTGCTTCTTGCCGCAAGTCTGCATGATTTCCAGCTTGAGCATGTCTTCCTTGGTATGTCTCTCGATGAAGCCCAGATCCTGCGGGATCTTCTGGTTGAAGATCAGGCGGCCTGCGGTTGCATCAACGATGCCGGTAACGGTCTCACCGTCTACGACAACGCTTCTGCGCACCTTGATCGGTGCATGAATGCCGATGACGCCTTCATCGTATGCCATCAGAGCCTCGTCCTCATTGCGGAATACCTTGCCGGCACCCTTTTCGGTGTCGCGGTCGATGGTCAGGTAGTAAGAGCCAAGTACCATATCCTGAGACGGTACGGTTACCGGCTTGCCGTCCTGCGGCTTGAGCAGGTTGTTGGCGGACAGCATCAGCAGACGTGCCTCAGCCTGTGCCTCAACGCTCAGCGGCAGATGCACAGCCATCTGGTCGCCGTCGAAGTCGGCGTTAAATGCGGTACAAACCAGCGGATGCAGCTTGATTGCACGGCCTTCTACAAGGATCGGCTCGAATGCTTCGATACCCAGACGGTGCAGCGTCGGGGCACGGTTCAGCAGAACCGGATGACCCTTGATGACGGTCTCGAGTGCATCCCAAACCTCCGGCTTGCCGCGCTCTACCATCTTCTTGGCAGACTTGATGTTGGATGCAACACCGGTCTGAACCAGACGCTTCATGATAAACGGCTTAAACAGCTCGATTGCCATTTCCTTCGGCAGGCCGCACTGATAAATCTTCAGATCCGGACCTACGACGATTACGGAACGGCCAGAGTAGTCAACACGCTTGCCGAGCAGGTTCTGACGGAAACGTCCCTGCTTGCCCTTCAGCATATCGGAGAGGGACTTGAGCGGGCGGTTGTTCGGGCCGGTTACCGGACGGCCGCGGCGGCCGTTATCGATCAGCGCGTCAACAGCTTCCTGCAGCATACGCTTCTCGTTGCGAACAATGATGTCCGGTGCGCCCAGCTCCAGCAGGCGCTTCAGACGGTTATTTCTGTTGATAACACGACGATACAGATCGTTCAGGTCGGAGGTCGCAAAACGACCGCCGTCCAACTGTACCATCGGGCGGATTTCCGGCGGGATGACCGGAACAACGTCCATAATCATCCACTCCGGACGGTTGCCGGACTGACGGAACGCCTCGACAACTTCCAGACGCTTGATAATGCGAACGCGCTTCTGACCCGTTGCATTCTTCAGCTCAGCCTTCAGCTCAACGCTCAGCTGCTCCAGATCCAGCTCCTTCAGCAGCTTTTGGATAGCCTCAGCACCCATAGCAGCCTCAAAGTCGTCCTCGAACTTCTCGCGCATATCGCGGTACTCGCGCTCGGTCAGAATCTGCTTCTTAATCAGGCCGGTGCCTTCGCCCGGATCGGTTACGATATAAGCGGCAAAGTACAGTACCTTCTCCAGAAGACGCGGGGACATATCCAGAATCAGACCCATGCGGGACGGAATGCCCTTGAAGTACCAGATATGAGATACCGGTGCAGCCAGCTCGATGTGACCCATACGCTCGCGGCGTACCTTGGACTTGGTAACTTCAACACCGCAGCGCTCACAGATCTTGCCCTTATAGCGAACCTTCTTGTAGCGTCCGCAGTGGCACTCCCAGTCCTTCTGCGGTCCAAAGATGCGCTCACAGAACAGACCGTCGCGCTCCGGCTTCAGTGTTCTATAGTTGATGGTTTCCGGCTTCTTGACCTCGCCGTAAGACCATTCGCGGATGAGCTCCGGCGAAGCAAGGCCGATTTTAATTGCATTAAACGTATTGTATCCCATGCTTACTCCTCCGTATCGCTGTCAAAACCGTCATCGCTGCCGAACAGATCGTCTGCCTCTGCGCTGGTGTCGGTGTAAGCTGCGTCATCCTCCATCAGCGGATGATCGCCGTCTTCTGCATCCGAAACACCATAACCGGCTGCTTCAAACTCTTCAGCGGTTGCATGCGAGCGGTTCTCGCGCTCAACCTGGCTGAAGTTGGTGGTTTCATCATCGTCGTCGGTCAGAATGATTTCCTCACCCTGCTCGTCCAGCACGCGAATATCCAAGCACAGGGACTGCAATTCCTTGATGAGTACCTTGAAGGACTCCGGAATGCCGGCTGCCGGAATGTTGTGACCCTTGACAATTGCCTCGTAGGTCTTGACACGGCCGACAATATCGTCGGACTTGACGGTCAGGATTTCCTGCAGCGTGTATGCTGCGCCGTATGCCTCGAGGGCCCAAACTTCCATCTCGCCGAAACGCTGGCCGCCGAACTGTGCCTTACCGCCGAGCGGCTGCTGGGTTACCAGAGAGTACGGACCAGTAGAACGTGCATGAATCTTATCATCAACCAGATGATGCAGCTTCAGGTAATACATGTAACCAACGGTTACTTCATTGTCAAACTTCTCACCGGTACGTCCATCGTACAGAACAGACTTACCGTTCGGGTTCTTGCCTGCTGCCTTGAGGGCATCGGCAATATCCTGCTCGCTCGCGCCGTCAAATACCGGCGTTGCAATCTTCCAGCCCATGCTCATAGCAGCATAGCCCAGATGTACTTCCAGTACCTGTCCGATATTCATTCGAGACGGCACGCCCAACGGGTTCAGTACGATGTCCAGCGGAGTACCGTCTTCGAGGAACGGCATATCCTCCTGCGGCAGAATGCGGGAAACGACACCCTTGTTACCATGGCGGCCTGCCATCTTATCGCCGACAGAGATCTTTCTCTTCTGTGCGATGTATACGCGAACCGTCATGTTTACGCCAGGAGACATGTCATCTCCGCCCTCACGGGTGAACACCTTGACATCGACAACGATGCCGGCCTCGCCGTGCGGTGCACGCAGGGACGTATCACGTACTTCGCGTGCCTTTTCGCCGAAGATGGCGCGCAGCAGGCGCTCTTCTGCGGTCAGCTCGGTCTCGCCCTTCGGGGTAACCTTACCAACCAGAATATCACCGGAGTGAACCTCTGCACCGATGCGGATAATGCCGCGCTCGTCCAGATCACGCAGAGCGTCATCGCCGACATTCGGGATGTCACGGGTGATTTCTTCCGGTCCCAGCTTGGTATCGCGGGATTCGGATTCGTATTCTTCAATATGAATCGAGGTGTATACGTCGTCACGAACCAGACGCTCGTTGAGCAGTACAGCATCCTCGTAGTTATAACCTTCCCAAGTCATGAAGCCGATCAG